>DASQHK010000414.1:0-7241 GCA_035632135.1 Bryobacterales bacterium | reverse complement strand
GTCATCACGCCCGGCACCGCCAGCGACTTCAACCTCCTCCGCGCCGGCGAGAACAACTACCTCGCCGCCGTCGTCCGCTGCGGCGACCTTGCCGGCTTCGCCTACGTCGACATCTCCACCGGCGAGTTCCGCGCCACCGAGGCGCCGCCCGCCGAGATCGAGCCTCTCATCGAGCAGACCGGCGCCCGCGAAGTGTTGTTTCCAACGCAGCTCCCGCTGTTTGCCCCCGGGGCTTCCCCCTCCCCGCGGCGCTACCTGCGCACCGAACTCGACGACTGGGTCTTCCAGTTCGACTACGGCCGCCGCACCCTCTCGGAGCACTTCCAGCTTCACTCGCTCGACGGCCTCGGTCTGGGCCCCCATCCCGCCGCCGTCGCCGCCGCCGGCGCCATCCTCCACTATCTGCGCGACACGCAGCGCGCGGCGCTCAATCACCTCGATCGCCCCGTCTTCTTCCACCAGCGCGACCACATGGTGCTCGACGCCGTCACCGTCCGCAACCTCGAGCTGGTCGAGCCCCTGTTTGGCGGCCCGCTCGAATCCACCCTGCTGCATGTCCTGGACCGCACCGTCACCGCCATGGGCGCCCGCCTGCTGCGGCAGCGCCTGCTCAAGCCGTCCATCGACGCCGCTGAAATTGACGCGCGGCTGGAGGCCGTGGCGGAACTGAAAAAGGAAACCATCCTCCGCAGCGAGCTGGAGCGCGATCTGGCGAAAATCCAGGACCTCGAGCGCCTGCTCGCCCGCGTCACGCTCGGCTCGGCCACCCCGCGCGATCTGGTCGGCCTCGGCGCTTCGCTCGCCCGCCTTCCGCTGCTGCGCGCCTTTGTGGCCCGCCTCCGCTGCCCCCACCTCGCCGAGATCCACTCCCGCCTCGACGAGCTGGGGGACGTCTCCTCCGCCATTCTCACCACCCTCGCCGACGAGCCTCCGCTCAACATCGCCGACGGCGGCGTCATCCGCGCCGGCGTTGATGCTCCCCTCGATGAGCTGCGCGACCTCCAGCACAACTCCCGCGCCTACATCCTCCAGATGGAGCAGCGCGAGCGCGCCCGCACCGGCATCGCCTCCCTCAAGGTCCGCTTCAACCAGGTCTTCGGCTATTACATCGAGATCTCCAAGCCCAACCTCCACCTCGCCCCTCCCGACTACGAGCGCAAGCAGACCCTGGTCAACGCCGAGCGCTTCACCACCCCCGAGCTGAAGGAGTACGAGCGTAAGGTGCTCGAGGCCGGCGAGCGCATCCTCGAAATCGAGCGCGACCTGCTCGAGAAGCTGCGCCAGCGCGTGGCCGCCGAGGCCCAGCGCATCCGCCGCACCGCCGCCGCCGTGGCCGCGCTCGACGTCAGCCTCTGCCTGGCCCGCGTCGCTGCCGACTACAACTACACACGCCCCGTCCTTCACGCCGGCGCCGAGATGCAGATCATCGCCGGGCGCCATCCCGTCATCGAGCGCCTCGCCGAAAGCGAGCGCGCCGAGCGCTTCATCCCCAACGACCTTTACCTCAACGATTCCGCCGACCTCATCGCCGTCATCACCGGCCCCAACATGGGCGGCAAATCCACCTACCTCCGCCAGGCCGCGCTCATCGCCGTCATGGCCCAGATGGGATCGTTCGTTCCCGCGGCGAGCGCGCGCCTGCCCGTCATCGACCGCATCTTCACCCGCATCGGCGCCGCCGACAACCTCGCCCTCGGCCGCTCCACCTTCATGGTCGAGATGACCGAGACCGCCCAGATCCTCAACAGCGCCACCTCGGCCAGCCTCATCATCCTCGACGAGATCGGCCGCGGCACCGCCACTTTCGACGGCCTCGCCATCGCCTGGGCGGTGGTCGAGTTCATCCACCAGCGCCTGCGCGCCAAGACCCTGTTCGCCACCCACTACCACGAGCTGACCGAGCTTGCCGAACTGCTCAGCGGCGTCAAAAACCTGCAGGTGTCCGTTAAGGAGGCCGGCGACCAGATCATTTTTCTGCGCAAGGTCGAGCCCGGCCGCGCCGACCGCAGCTACGGCATCGAGGTCGCGCGCCTGGCCGGCCTCCCTATGCCCGTGGTCGAGCGCGCCCGCGCCGTGCTCGAGCGCCACGAGGAGCGCGAGCACACCGTCACCGAAGAACTCTCGCCGGAAGCGCACCCCATGCAAATCTCCATCTTCACCCCTATCGACACCGGCATGGTCGACCAGATCCGCTCCCTCAACCTCGATGAACTGCGGCCGCTCGAAGCCCTCAACCTCCTCGCCGACCTGAAAAAGGGCCTCGGCTCCAAAGACTGAATGCTCGTCGCCGGCCTGATGAGCGGCACCTCTGTCGACGGCATCGACGTGGCTCTGGTCGAGATCCGCGGGGCGGGCCTTCGCCTGCGGGTGCGCCCCCTCGCGCACTCCGCGTTCCCGTATCCGCCGCCAGTCCGCGCCGCGATCCTCGCCGTTTCCGACGCTGCCTGCCACACCCGCGACATCGCCCGCCTTCACGTCCTGCTCGGTGAGCTTTACGCCGAAGCCGTCCGGCGCGCCTGCCGCCGCGCGAAGATCCCGCTGCGCCGCCTCGATCTGATCGGGTGCCACGGCCAGACTATTTATCACCAGGGCATACCAAAGCCGTTCCTCGGCCGCCGGCTCGCCTGCACCCTCCAGATCGGCGAGCCGGTGGTGATCGCCGCGCGCGCCGGCGTAGATGTAGTCGCCGATTTCCGCCCCGCCGACCTCGCCGCCGGCGGCCAGGGCGCCCCGCTAGTGCCTTACGTCGATTATTTGCTCTACCGCAGCCCGCGCCTCTCGCGCGTCTCGCTCAACATCGGCGGCATCGCTAATATTACAGTAATACCTAGGGCGGCGCGCCCGCAGGACGTTGTCGCCTTCGACACCGGCCCCGGCAACATGGTCCTTGACGCTCTCGCCGCGCATTTCTCCGCCGGGCGCGAGCGCTGCGATCGCGACGGCCGCCTCGCCGCCCTCGGCCGCGTCGACCGGCGGCTGCTCGACGCGCTCCTTCGGGACCCGTATTTCCGCCGGCCTCCTTCCAAGAGCTGCGGGCGCGAGCAGTACGGCGCGGCGTTCGTCGAGCGCCTGCTCGCCCGCTGCCTCGCCCCGCCGGACCTGCTGGCCACTGCCACCGCTTTCACCGCCGCATCCATCGCCCTCGGCGTCCGCCGCTTCGCCGGCTCGCCCGGCGAGCTGATCGTTTCCGGCGGCGGCCTCCGCAATCGGCAGCTCATGGCCCAGCTCGCCGCCTTCCTCCCCGGCGTTCGCCTGCGGCCTTCGTCCGACTTCGGCATCGACCCCGACGCCAAAGAGGCCATCGCCTTCGCCGTCCTTGCCTATGAGTCCTACCATCGCCGCCCCGCGAACCTCCCCTCGGCCACCGGCGCCCGCGGTCCGGCCATCCTCGGGAAGCTCGCCCTGGCGCCCAGTCGCACTGAAAGGAAGGCTCTCACTCCTCTCGCAGCGCTGCGGCCGGGTCGAGGCCAGCCGCTCGCCGCGCGGGCAGCCAGGACGCTATGGCGGCGATCAGAAAGAACAACACCGCCATGGCCGCGAAAGTAGTTGGATCGGTGGCCTTCACGCCGACGAGCATGCTGCTTATCACGCGCGTGAGGCCGAGCGCCGCGACGAGGCCGATGGCGATGCCAGCCGCGCTGAGGCGCAGTCCGTGTCCGACCACGAGACGGAAGATGCCGGCGGGCGTCGCGCCCAGGGCGATACGCACGCCGATCTCTGCCGTGCGCTGCCGCACAACGGTCGAGAGCACACCGTAAATCCCAACGCCCGCCAGCAGCGCCGCGATCGCCGCGAACATTCCGATCAGCAGCAGCGAGAAGCGTGTCCCCGCCTGCGCCCGCTCCACCAGCGCATCCATCGGTTGCACTCTCGAGATCACCAACTGCCGGTCGAGCTTCGCGATCTCGGCGCGGACTGCGGCCGCATACTTCGCGGGATCGCCCGCCGTTCGGATCGCCCAGTAGCGCGAGACACCGATCCCCACGAAGCCGTCGAGAAAATAGATTTGTTCCCGCCCTGGCTCGGCGAGCGAAGCAAGACGCTGATGCGCGACCACGCCGATGACCTCGACCAATGGCGATGGGAAATCTACGAAGGCGAATATGCGCTTTCCGACGGCGGACTCATTCGGGAAAGCCTTCGCCGCCAGGAACTGGTCGAGCACGGCGACCCTCCGTCCAGGGGCGTTGTCGTCCTCCGTGAACGTGCGGCCCGCGAGGAGCGGAATGCGCATCGTTTCGAAGTAACCGGGTAGGACGTATTGAACGTCGGCCGCCTGAGAGGGCGTCGACGTCGGCTCGGTGGCCCAATCGATCGCGTAGTACGACGCGGCGAGCGGAAAGCCGACGGAAGCGGCTGCGTTTTCGACGCCCGGCAGCGCGCGCAGCCGTTCCTGAATTTCGCGCAGCAACGCGGCGCGGCCTTCCTGTCGTGACAATGGCCAGTCGCGCGTCACGAAGAAGGTTAACAGACCATGCGGGCTGTAGCCCGGATTGATCCGCCGTAATGCGAGAAAACTGCGGAACATCAAGCCCGATCCGATGAGCAATACAAATGCCAGCGCGACTTCAGCGATCACCACGCCGTTGCGCAGCAGCCGCGCCGCTCGGGGCGCGGTGGCGCGCCCGCCCCCGTGCAGAGCTTGCATCAAGTCGGGCCGCGCAGCGCGCCAGGCCGGCATCACGCCAAAGGTGGCACCCGCCGCTAACCCGGCAAGAGCGGCGAACGCGAGCGCGCGCCAGTCGAGTGAGACCGACTCGAGCCGCGGCACGTTACCGGGCATCACGTTGCTGTGAGACAGGGCGAGCAATTCCTGGATGCCCAACCAGGCCAAGCCCAGCCCGGCGAGCGTGCCGAGCGCCGAGAGCACCACGGCCTCCGCCAGCATGTGGCGAATGAGGCGCCCCCAGCCGGCGCCCAGCGCGGCGCGTACCGCCAGCTCCCGCTCGCGCAACGACGCCCGCACCAGTAAGAGATTCGCCACGTTTGCGCACGCGATGAGCAGCAGAAACATCACCGCGCCCATCAGCGCGAGGATCGCGGGCCGCGCTTCCGCTACTAGGTGCTGCTGCATGGGCTGCAGTTGGAGATACAACCCGCTGTACCAGGGGACATTCTTCCTGAGCCCCGCTGCGACCAATTCAATTTGCTCCTGCGCCCGCTTCAGGCTGATGCCGTCTTTCAGGCGTCCGATAACGCGGACGGTCATGAGGTTACGATGGGCAATGTCATAGCCGAGATTGTTCGCGACCCAGAAATCAGGCGTGGCGTCCGTATTGGCGCTGGGAGGGAAGAACAGCTTAAAGCCTGGCTCGAGCACGCCGACGATCCGCGGACCACGCTGGCCGGAGCTGATCATTTCGTGGCCAATCACAGCGGGGTTCCCTCCATAGCGTCCTTGCCAGTATTCGTAACTGAGGATGGCGGCGCTGCCCGGCGGCAGGAGCGCCGCCGGCCACGCCGGCTGCGGCTGGCCGTCGGCCTCCATGAAATCGCGGCCGACGGCGATCTTGGCGCCCATCAGGCGGAAGAAGTTCGTTGTGACCAGCGCCTTGCCGAGCTGCTCCGTAGCGCCATCCTCGCGAGGCACGAACGCGCGGAACGTGCAGACGCCGCCAATATCCTCGAAGACAGCTCTCGTCCCGTCGCGCAAGTCGAAGAAGTCCGCATTGGAAAAGAGGAAATCGCGGAGGGGGCTGCGCTCTCGGTTGTGCCTCCATACCAATACCAGCCGATCCGGATTCTTATAGGGGAGCGGCCGCAAGAGCACAGCATTGGTGACGCTGAAAATCGCCGTGCTCGCGCCGATGCCGAGGGCGATCGTGGCTGCGGCGGTGAGGGTGAGGGCGGGGTTCTTCCGCAGTGCGCGGGCCGCGTGAGCAAGGTCTCCGGACAGCATCTGCTTGCCTCCAGCCGATGGAACCTGACCGGCCGGCATCTTACCGCGCCCGCACCGGCCGATTCAAGGAACCGCCGCAACTTTCCGGTTCCTGGCTATTATAAGAGCCATGCGCCGAACGGCCATCGTCCTCCTCGCCGCCGCGACCGCGGCGTCAGCCGCTCCTACCTTCAACAAAGACATAGCCCCCATTCTTTATCGCAACTGCGTCACTTGCCATCGCCCCGGCGAGGTCGCCCCGTTCTCGCTGCTCACCTACGCCGACGCCTCGAAGCGCGCCTCGCTGATCGCCCGCGTCACCGCCAGCCGCTACATGCCGCCGTGGCGCGCCGAGCCCGGCTACGGCGATTTTCAGGATGCCCGCCGACTGAGCGACGCCGACATTGCGACCCTCGAGCAATGGGCCGGCGCCGGCGCCCCCGAAGGCAAGGCCGTCGGCAAGCCCGCCCCGCCTCATTTCACCGAGGGCTGGCAGCTCGGCCCGCCCGACCTGGTTGTCAAAATGCCCGAGCCGTTCTCCGTGCCCGCCGACGGCCCCGACGTCTATCAATGCTTCGTCATCCCGCTCGGTCTTACGGAGGACAAGTTTGTCTCCGCGGTCGAGATCCGTCCCGGCAACCGGCGCGTGCTGCACCACTCGATCTTCTATGTCGATACGCGAGGCACGGCGCGCGCGAAGGACGCCGCCGACCCTGCCCCCGGCTACCGCTGCTTTGGCGGTCCCGGCTTTCGCGGCGCCTCCAGCCTCGGCGGATGGGCGCCCGGCCCCGTGCCGCGCCTGCTGCCAGCCGGCGTCGTACACCCGCTCAAGCAAGCGAGCGACCTCGTGATCCAGAACCACTACCACCCCGACGGCAAGCCCGAGACCGACCAGTCCACCCTCGGCATCTATTTCTCGAAGACGCCGCCGCGCGAGACCGTCTTCGGCATCCCGCTGATGCAGCGCGATCTCTACATCCCCGCCGGCGAGAAGCGCTATCGCGCCGCCGCGAGCTTCACCACGCCCATCGAGATCCAGGCCATCGGCATCACCCCGCACATGCACCTGCTCGGCCGCGAGATGAAGGTCACCGCCACGGTCCCCGACGGCCGCGTCGAGCCACTGATCTGGATCAAGGACTGGAACTTCAACTGGCAGGGCCAATACCGCTACAAGAAAGCGGTCACCCTGCCGCGCCAGACGCGCATTGACCTGGAAGCCTGGTTCGACAACTCCGCCGACAACATCCGCAACCCGCACGATCCGCCGCAGCCGGTGCGGTGGGGCGAGCAGACCACCGACGAGATGTGCATCGCGTTCATCCAGTGCGCCACGCCGCGGCGCATCGACGGCCTGACCGTG
>DASQHK010000413.1:0-2798 GCA_035632135.1 Bryobacterales bacterium | reverse complement strand
CCTCAGGTCTTCGCGAAGTAAAGATTCAGCGCCCGGTCCAGGTCCCGCTCGCTCAGCTCCGGCGCCCGGTTCTCGTAGTCGGCGATGCTTTGCAGAATCCGCAGCATGTCCCGCGGGTAGCACGCGCGCAGCACGCCCTTGCCGTCCGGGTTGCACTTCTCCCGCAGGTATCGCGCCACGTCCGGATCGAACTCGACCTGGTACTCCTCGCACACCCGCCGCAGGATGTTGTCGAAGATCTCCGGCGTGATCGTGTCGATCTTGATCTTGTTCTGAATGCGGCGCAGGAACGCTTCGTCGGCCAATTGCCGCGGGTCCAGGTTGGTCGAGAACACCACCAGCGTCTCGAACGGAATCGGGAACTTCACCCCCGTCCGCAGCGAGAGGAAGTCTACACGGCGGTCCAGGGGCACGATCCAGCGGTTCAACAGGTCGCGCGGGTTGATCATCTGCCGGCCGAAGTCATCAATAATGAATAGCCCGTTGTTGGCCTTCATCTGCAGCGGCGCCGAGTAGAACCCCAGCGTCTCGTCAAACCGCAGCTCCAGCATCTCCGGCACCAGCTCGCCGCCCACCGCGATGCACGGCCGCCGGCACAGGATCCACCGCGGGTCGGTGTCGTCTTCCTGCGACTCCAGCGCCTGGTGCACCACCGAGTCGAAAATGTTGATGATCTGCCCCTCCACCTCGATGGCGTAGGGTATGTACACGTAGTCTTTGAAAATCCGCACCAGCCGCTCGGCAATGCTGGTCTTGCCGTTCCCGGTCGGCCCGTACAGGAAGATCGTGGTGTTCGAAAGGATCGCCGGCCCAAGCTGGTCGAGCATCACGTCCGGCAGCACCAGGTCGAAGAACACCTCGTTCAGCATCGACCGCGTCACCGGGTGGTGCGCCGACTGCTCCTTCACCGCCTGGCAGTAATCGTTCAGCTTCACCGGCGCCGGCCCTATGTACTGGTTAATCGCATAGCGGTCCTGCGCCACCTTCCGGCCCGCCGCCGACAGCGTCAGCTCGTAGTCGTTGCCCGCCATGCCCTTCACTTCGCACAACTGCTCCCGCCGGAAGTAGGAGAAAAGCTGGCTCATGATGGTCATGCTGACCTTCATCTGCGAGGCCAGCCGCCCCAGCGTCGTGACGCCTTCGAGCAGCGTCAGCTTCAGCATCAGATCGATCAGCAGGTTCTGGTTCAGCCCGGCATCCTGCAAGGTCACCGGATTGCGCGGTTTGAAGGTTTGCGGAGTTACAGCGAGTGTCGCCACGAAACCAGATTACCAACCGTCCCGCCCAGGAGCGATAAGGCATATGCCTGAGACGGCGATCCAAGATACTCTAGTCGGTCCTGTTGGCTAGAAAGGCTCGTCTTCCAGGCCCTTGACCCGATGCCGGACGACGCCCTCCAGGCTCACCGGCTTGGGGCGCCAGGCTCGCCCGTAGTACTTGTCCACTTCGTCGCGATAGCTCATCACCGGCCCGGGGAACCCGATCAGCTTCCAGCCCGCCAGCCCGATGTTGCCGCCGTGCAGCGGGTCGCAGAACATGCCTTCAATCGTGTGGCTCCGCAGCATCTGGAAGAACCGCGTGTGCTCCATGGCCGCCAGCCGCTCGTCCTGCTCCGCCGCGCTCAGCTCGGCGAAATCGCCCAGTTGCTTGAGGCCCTCGCGGTAAGTTTCCCGGGGATTCTCCTTGCCTTGATACCCATGCTCCGGGACCGACTCGATCCACGGGCCCTTCGTATAACGGAACGCATCCCTCCCATAGGGTCCGGCGAGTTGCCGGTCGATGTAAATCACCACGCCGGCGTCGGTCGCGCCCGGCCCGCTCTCGTCGCCCGGGAAAATGCGCTCGCTGGCCGCCTGCACCACGCGCGCCTCCGCCGCGGTGAAAAATCGCAACGGCACGCGCAGCTCTCCATTTTGCGCGCGCAGCGGGACCATGCGCCCCGCCAGCGCGCCGAGCACCAGTCCTCCGGCGCTCTTCACCGGAATGGTGATAAATTCACGCCGCCTCATTCTCCTCATGCCAGCGCCCCTGGCTTCTTCAAATAGCGTCCGATCAGCGCATCGGCCGCCCGGTGCGTCACCGCCAGGATCGTCAGCGTCGGGTTGGCCGACGAATTCTGCGGGAACGAAGCCGACCCGACCACCCAGAGGTTCGGCATCTGCCAGTGCTGGAGCCACGTATTCAGCACGCTGCGCTCGGGAGAATCGCCCATGATCGCCCCGCCCTGAATGTGCGTGGTGTTATAAGCGGACGCGTTGTAGTGCAAGCGCCCGCCACGCGTTGCCGTGCGGCCAAACCGCCCGCCGCCACGCCCGCCCGTGACGAGCTTCGCCTTCGCCGCGCGCGCCATGGCTTCCGTGATTTCGCTCGAAAGCTTCGCGCCGAACCGCATCAGCCGCAAGTCATAGTCGGTCCAGTCGAGCGTCATGCGCAGCAGCGGGTCGCCCCACTAATCTGTATAAGTAGGATCCAGGTCCATGAAATTCTGCCGGTAGGCGAAGTGATCGCCCCGGAACCCCGTTCCCCCTCCGATCCGGTCCCACAGCTTGATGGAGGCCTTTTTCCATTCCGCGCCCCAGTTGCGCGGCGCCTCTCCGGGCGGAACTCTTCCGAACGACGCAATCGGCAGTTCCCCGGGCGATGTCCCGCGCCCGATTGTTCCGCCGCGCAGAATCCCCGACGCCGGATCGGCGCCGCGGTCGCCGTCGAAATCCGCGTAGTTATATCCCACCGAGCCGGTCGTCATGAACCCGTTCAGCGGCTCATTGAAAATGATCGAGCCTCCGCCGCCCGAGGTC
>DASQHK010000412.1:0-4106 GCA_035632135.1 Bryobacterales bacterium | reverse complement strand
CAACCTCAAGGTCTACGACGACGCGAAGCGCCTCGACCGCGATTTCGCCGCGCCCATGCAGAAGGTTCGCGAGCGGGCCGGCTTCGAGGAAGGCGATCTGCTGCTGCTCGCGACCGCAGCCGCGCCGCCCGCCGGCCAGCGCCCGGAAGAAGACGTCTACAAGGCCGCCGGCGACCTGCGCCTCTTTACCTCGCAGAAATACAAAGATCGCCACGGCCTGCTCGATGCAAAGGTCTTCCGCTTCCTCTGGGTCACCGACTTCCCGATGTTCGAGTGGGACTCCGAAGAGAGCCGCTGGGCCGCCGCCCATCACCCGTTCACGTCGGTCCACGACGAGGACGTCGACAAGCTGCTCGCCGACCCCGCGCACTGTCGTGCTAAGTCCTACGACCTGGTTCTCAACGGCGTCGAGCTTGGCTCCGGCTCCATCCGTATCCACCGCCGCGACATGCAGGCGCGCGTCTTCCAGGCCCTTGGCTTCACCGACGAAGAGGCCAAGCGCCGCTTCGGCTTCTTCCTCGAAGCGCTCGAATACGGCACGCCTCCCCACGGCGGCATCGCCCTCGGCCTCGACCGCCTGGTGATGATCCTGGCCGGCGAAACGTCCATCCGCGACGTGATCCCCTTCCCCAAAACCGCCAAGGGCACCGACCTGATGTGCGACGCGCCCACGCCGGTCCCCGAGCGCCAGCTACGGGAACTCGGCATCGCCTTGCGCCATCCCCCGACGCAGAAATAGGCGGTGGGATGGCTCGGCGCACGTAGTCAGGCATCAGTTTCGAGCCGACCTCCCGAAACAGAAACGAGTGGGAATGTTTTTAAGCGGCCGGCATTGCGCCCGTCCCGGGTTGGGCGCTGTCATCTGCGCCCATCTGCCACTCCGTTTTCTCGAAGCAGCGGCTCCAGCACGCGCATCACATTGGCGGCTACCACGCGCTGGCCGGCAGCGTTGGGGTGCAGGCCGTCGCCTTGCATGCGATCGCGCCGCGTAGCTACATCCGCCAGCAGGAACGGAATGTGCGGCAGGCCGTACTTGCTGGCGAGATCAACGAAGACGCGCTCGAAGGAGTGAATGTAGTCGGGTCCGTAGTTGGGCGGCAGGGTCATGCCCGCCAGCACGACCTTCGCGCCGCCGCGCCGCAGCGCCACGATGATCTGCTCGAGGTTTGCGCGCGTGGTCTCGACCGGCAGCCCGCGCAGGCCGTCATTAGCGCCCAGCTCGAGGATCACGATGCGCGGCTGCAAGGCGAGCACGGCGTCCACGCGGGCCAGGCCGCCGCCGGTGGTGTCGCCGCTGACGCCGGCGTTGATGACGCGGTAGGAGTGGCCTTTCGCGGCCAGCTCGCGCTCGAGCACGGCCGGATAGCTTAGCTCTGGATCGAGCCCCTGCCCGGCGGTGAGACTGTCGCCAAAGGCGACGATCACCGGGCGCGGATCCGGCGCGGCCTGCGCGGGATGCTCCGCCGCCGCGCTGGGACCTGGCTCATGCTCCTGCTGCGCGGTTTCCGGCGCACGCGAGCAGCCCGCCAGCAAGATGTAAATTACAAGCGCGCCGCACGCGCTCGAAAAAGCCTTTCGCGACCGCATGCCATAATACAGTGTAGCGTCGATTTCATGCCCTCCTCGAGCGCCATCATCGAAGTAATAAATGTCACAAAATCGATCCAGAGCGGAGCGAAGCGCGTCGACATTTTGCGCGGCATCGATTTTCAGGTGCCGCGCGGCCAGTACGTCGCCATCATGGGGCCGTCGGGCTCGGGGAAGAGCACGCTGCTCGGGCTGTTAGCCGGTCTGGATTCACCCACCACAGGCCGCATTGTGCTGGATGGCGAGGAGATCACCGATCTCGGCGAGGACAAGCTGGCTGTGTTGCGCGGCCGCAAGATTGGGTTTGTTTTTCAGTCGTACCATCTCATCCCGACGCTCACCGCCGAGGAAAATGTGCTGCTGCCGATGGAACTGGTCGGCAACGGACACGGCCAGGAGGGTTTCAGCCGCGCGCGAGACCTGCTCGACACGGTCGGCCTGCTCGATCGCCGCGATCACTATCCGGTGCAGCTCTCCGGCGGCGAGCAGCAGCGCGTGGCGCTGGCGCGGGCGTTCGTGCTGCGCCCGCCGGTCCTGCTGGCCGATGAACCGACCGGCAACCTCGACACCGTCAACGGCCGCCACGTGCTCGATCTGCTGCTGGCGCTCAACCGCCAGCAGGGAACCACGCTGCTGCTTGTAACCCACGACCACGATCTTGCCGCCAACGCCGACCGCCGCATCACGCTGCGCGACGGCCGCATCGTGGCCGATGAGGCGGGCCTGTGCGCTTGATTGGCTCGCTTCCACCTGGGATGGGTTCGTGCGCCGGGCGCGCCGCGGATGCCGGCATACGCGCCAGGCGGAGCGGCGGCTTCCTGGCGGCCGATGGGGTGGGCGCATGCGGCTGATCGCCTCGCTGCCGCTCAAAATGGCTTGGCGCGACGCCCGTGCCTCTACGGGAAAGTTTCTGTTCGTGATCCTGGCGGTGGCCGCCGGCGTCGGCGCGCTTACCGGCGTGCGCGGCTTCAGCCGCTCCTTCCGCAGCGCGCTGTTGCGCAACGCGCGCACCCTGATGGCCGCTGATGTTTCCGTGCGCACCTTCACGCCGCCCTCCGCCCGGCAGCAGCGCCTGCTCGATGACCTGGCCGGGCGCGGCATAGGAATTACCAATATTATCGAGACGCTCTCCATGATGTCGGGCGGGGGCGAAAGCCGGCCCATCATGGTTTCCGTCAAGGCCGTCGACCCCCGCGTCTACCCGTTCTATGGCCAGGTGCGGCTCGACCCTCCGGCGCCGCTTGCCGAGGCGCTTACCGCCTCCACCGTGCTGGTCTCCGACGACCTGCTTCTGCGGTTGGGAACTTCGGCCGGCCAGGCCGTCAGGCTCGGCTCCGCCGAATTCCGCATCGCCGGCGTATTGCGCGTGGAGCCGGACCGCATGACCGGCAGCCTCAACGTCGGTCCGCGCGTGATGCTCAACCGCGACGGGCTCGACCGCACCGGATTGATGAAATTCGGCAGCCGCGCCTCGTACCGCGTGCTGCTGCGCCTGCCGCCGGCGGGCGTCAGCGTGGATCGAGTGTCGTACGCGCTGAAACGCAGCTTCGGCGAAGGCAGCCGCGTCACCGATTTTCGCCAGACGAATCCCGCCATCACCCACGGCCTCAATCGCGCGACCACGTTTCTGAGTCTGGTCAGCCTCATCGCCCTGATTGTGGGCGGTCTCGGCGTGGCCACAGCGCTTTATTCCCATCTCCAGCAGAAGATGGACTCCATCGGCATCCTGAAGTGCCTGGGAGCGCGCTCGGGCCAGGTAATCCGCATCTACCTGGCGCAGGCGCTGGCGCTGGGCGCGGCCGGCAGCGCTGTCGGGATTCTGCTCGGCTACGCCGTGCAGGCGGTGTTTCCGCGCCTCATCGCCGGCTACTTCGCGCTGCCCACGCGCGTGGAGTGGACCCCGGTGACGGCTCTCGAGGGTTTCGGCGTCGGCGTGCTAACCACGCTGCTGTTCACCCTGCCGCCGCTGCTATATATTCGTAAGATCAAGCCAATCGATATTTTTCGCCACGAGATGCCGGAGGCGCAGCCGGCGTGGCGGGAGCGATGGAAGGCGGTGCGAGCGCCGCTGGCCGCTGGGGCGGTGATTCTGATTGGACTGGGCGCGATCGCCGCGTGGCTGGCTTCTTCGCCCCGTCTTGGCCTGATTTTTCTCGGCGGCATTATCGGCTCTCTGCTGGCGCTTTCGGCGGTGGCCTGGCTGCTGCTGCGTCTTCTTCGCGCGCTGCCCGCTCTCCTGCCGTTTCGCCTGCCTGCCGCCCTGCGCCACGGTATGGCTAACCTGCACCGGCCGGGCAGCCACTCGGCCGCGGCATTGGTCGCGCTCGGCATCGGTGTAACGTTCACCCTGACCGTGTATCTGGTGCAGCATTCGCTGCTGGCGGAGATTTTGAGCAGCGCGCCTCCCGACATGCCGAATGTATTCCTGATTAATATCACCGACAAGGAGCGCGACGGCGTCGCGGAGCTGCTTCGGACGCGGGCGGGCGTGGAGAGCGCCAAGCCGCCGGTGCCGCTCG
>DASQHK010000411.1:0-5140 GCA_035632135.1 Bryobacterales bacterium | reverse complement strand
CTCCGTTCGAGATCTGGCGCGCAAGCTGATGCGATACGTAAAGGCTTACTGCCAAACCGCCAAGCCGTTTCGATGGAAATATTCCGAGGTCACAAGGCGCATCAGGCCATGCTAATCAACTCACTGCGACGGTCCACTAGTGGACCGTCCGGTGGCGCTGAGCCGCCACGCGGCTCGCGCTGGCGCGGTGCAGGCGGCCCGCGCGGCGCCGCGGCCTGCTACCATACCGTCATGCCCGCGAAACGTAAAATGACTCGTAAGGCCGCCCGCCAACGCGCTCCGGCAGCCCGTCGCAACCGCTCGGCCGCCGCTCTCGTCTCGGCCAACCTCGCCGCCGTGGAGGCGCACTTCCACAACGAAGCCGCCAACGAGGTCGAGAAGGCCTGCGATCTTTACACTGCCGGCGCCGTCTGGGAAGGCCCCGCCCGCGGCCTCCTTTTCCGCAGGAAAAAGGACGTCGTCGCCAACTACAAAAAGATGTTCGCTGCGATGCAAGACGTGAGCTTTCGCAATCTCCAGCGCTTCGCCACCGCTGACCGCGTCGTGGACGACAGCATCGTCCAGTTCACGCTCACCGGGCCCGGCTTCCTGCCTCTCCCCGCCGGCTCCCGCGTGGAGATGCGGCTGGTGCACATCTTCGAGATGCGGTCAGGAAAAATCGCGAAAGAGATTGCCTGCGAAATGTGGAAGGCAGTGTAGCTGCGCCCGGTTACGTCGCCCACAGCTCATTGATCGGCCCGTAGGCGTCTTCCTTGGAGAACGGCACGTATTCAAATCCCCGTTTGAACGGATCGTCGTAGCGCAGAATGGTCCAATTGATACCTAGGGCGGTGTAGATCGTCGCCTCAATGTCCTCCGGCTTCACGTCGCGCTGGCGGCTCCAGCCGGGGTCGGCGGTGGCCGAGCCGTCGCCGTTGGTCGCCCCGAGCGCGCTTCCACCCTGCACGCCGCCTCCGGCGAACAGCGCAAACTGCTGCAAGTGATGGTCCCGCCCGCCCTGCGGCGTCAGCGGCCCCACCGTCCGCCCGAACTCGCCCAGCGCCACCACCAGCGTCTGGTCCAGCATCCCGCTCGACTGCAAATCGCTCAGCAGCGCGCTGAACCCGTTGTCAAACATCTGCGACATCTTGTAAAGCCCGCCCGCCGCGTTCTTGTTGTAGATGTTGGAGTGCATGTCCCAGCTTCCCAGGTTGATCTGGATGAAGCGCGTTCCCTGGTTGGCGGCCAGCACCTGCTGCGCAACCAGGCAGGCGTTGCCGAAACTCGTGCTGCCGTAGCGCATGCTGTCGGCCGCGCTGAAGCCGAACGCCTGGTCCACCACCGGGTTGTACATCAGGTCGCGCGCCGCATGGTAGAAGGCGTCCATCTCCTCCGGCGGCTTTCCCAGCGGCGAGTCCTTGCGCAGCGGATCGTCGAGCAGATAGAGAGAATAGAGACGATCCTGAAAGCGTCCCACGCCGCCCGGGTGCGTTGTGTTCGCCAGGCCCGCCGCCGACGGCGTCACCTGGAACGGCGCAAAACTGGCCGGAAAGTATCCCGCCCCCGGCGAGCTGCCGACGTTCAGCGCCAGGAACCCCGGGAACACCTGTCCCGGCCTGCGCTCCGGCTCTTTCTCGATCGCCACCACGCTGCCGATGTGGGGCGCCACCTTCCCCAGCGCCGAAACCGGGTTGCGCCCGATCTGCGTCCACGTCTGCGCCAGGCCATGCACCGCGCTCCACGAGCGCACCGAGCGCACAATCGCAATGTTGCCGAGCTGCTGCGCGATGTTTGGCATCAGCCCCACCGGAAACAGCAGCCCGTTCACCGTGCTGGGCGCGAAATCCGCCGGCGTCACCCCCGGAATCTGCTTGAAGTCGAACGTGTCAATATGGCTCGGAGCGCCGTACAGCAAGATGAAAATCACGTTGCGCGCCTTGTTCTGCATGCTCACGTTCGACGAGGTTTCCACCACCGCCTGGGCCAGCGCCGCCGGCCGCGCCACAAAGTATCCCGTCACCCCCGCCCCCAGCAGTTGAAACCACTGCCGCCGGCTGTATTCCGGGCGCTTCCAGAACGCCGTATGGTCGTGCGGATATCTGGTAATAAACCGGTCAAATTTCTCTTGCGAATTCATCCGCTGCTCCCCTAGTAAGTAAAAATGAAGTCGACCTTGTTGTACAGCGCCCACGCCAGGTCTTCCGCCATGTTATTGCGCGGGCCCGGCCTGTTCTCCAGCCGGTTGACCGACTTCGCCTTCTCATCCGCCGTCGGATATCGGGACAAAATGCTCAAGTACATCTGTGTCACGAGCTGGTCATCCGGCAGGCCGATCAACTGGTTCACCAGCGTCCCCTTCACGTTGCGAGCGCGGTTGTAAACGAATGGGCTGTTCATCAAGTTGAGCGCCTGCAAAATCGTCGAGTCGCTGCGCCGTTCCGCGTCGTAGCGGTTGCCGCGCAGAAAGCTGTCCAAAAACTGGCTTCCTACGCCGCCCGGCACGCCCACCACGTCCGGCAACTGCATGGCGAAATCGATCGTCGGGGTGCGGAAATTCGAAATGTGGTAGCTGCCCCCCACACCGCTCGAGAGCACGACCGCGTCGTGAATCTCTTCCGCCGTCAGCCGCCGGGCCAGCTTGCGCGCATAATACTTCTCCCACAGCGGGTCCCACGGCCCGTCGTAGCGCGCCGAAAGCTGGTAGGTCTGCGAGTTGGCGATGTCCCGCATGAGCGCCTTCAGGTCATAGTTGTTGCGGATGAAGTTCTGCGCCAGCGCATCGAGCAACTGCGGATTGGATGGCTCTAAGGTCCACGGCTGGGGCGGCGGCTTGTTGGGGTCCAGGCGCAGCGGGTCGAACTGGTCCGGCGGATCCACGATCCCCACGGTCATGAATTCCTTCCAGATGTAGTTCACCGTGGCCCGCGCAAACTGGAAGTCGGAAGTCACAAACCGCGCCAGCTCGTCGCGCCAGTTCTCGCCCGGCCGCGGCGTGGCGCCGGTGAAAATGTACTTCGGCGTGATGAATTTCGTCGTGCCCACCGGCAGCCGCGACGGCCGGTTACCGCTCGTGGTGTTCAGATTGTAATAGCGATTGGCGGCGGTCGAGTCGATTACGTCCCAGGGCTGCGGCGTCGTGCCCGGCTCCAGCCGCAGGTCCGTGCGCGAGAAAAAGGCCGCCATCCCCCAGGCGTCCAGGCGCTTGGCCTGCGATCCCCACAGGCTCAGCGTGTCCAGGTGCCCCCTCCCGTCGTGGCAGAGGATGCAGTCGAGGTGGCTGATGCCCAGAAACGTCGACGCCACCAGCGCCGCCTGCTGGTCCCAGGTGTCCTGCACCGGCCCGCCCGTCACGCGCCCGCCCACCACGAAGTTCACCTGCCCCGCATCGAAGTTGTTCGCCGAGCCGGTCATCAGCTCGCGCGCCATGTTCTTGTAGTCTTTGTTCTCCCGCAACGAATCCACTATGTAGTAATAAAAAGCATCACGGCCCTGCTGATACCTGGTGACCTGCGGCGTGGAGATCGTGTTCTTGTAAAGGTCGCCGAAAAACATGGCCCACCGGTCGGCCCACTCCGAGGCGGCGAGCAGCTTCTCGATCACCCGCGCCCGCTTGTCCGGCGCCGGATCGGCCAGAAACTGCGCCACGTCCTGCGCCGCCGGAATGCGCCCAGTCAGGTCGAGCGTCACGCGGCGCAAGAACTCCTGGTCGGTCGCCGGCGCGGCTGGCGGAATGCCAAGCTGCTGCAGGTTGCGAAAAACGATGGTGTCGATGTAGTTGCCGCTGTCGGACGCGCGCATCGCACCCGACCGGCTCCGCCCCGGCGCGCGCTCCGCTGGCAACGCCCGGACGACTTGATCAGTCAGGTAGCTCGCCGAGCGCTCGTAGCGCGGCGCGGCCTGCTGCCGCTCGCGGTCTCCGCGCAGAATCTGCTCGCGCTGCGGCCCAAACAGCGTGCACTCCGCGTGGGGTACGCCATACTGCGGTTCAGCGGCCCGGGCTCGCCCGCTCGAATGAAATTGTGAAAGGAAGAATCCGCTTGCCAGAATGATCGCCGCTGCCGCAACGACCCGGGGCCCCCGTATCATAATAAGAAAACCTCCCGTTACACGACTCCAATCCTAGCACCGGAGCCGCCCCGCCCCAAGAAGTTCGATGTCTTAGTACCTTTCTCCTATAACCCGAATCAGCTACAATCCTCACAGTGGCGCGGAGGTAAAACAATGCGCGCTCTGGTGACCGGGGCCACCGGATTTATCGGCCGGCGCCTTTTTTCCGAGCTGGATCGCCCGGTGGCGCTCAGTCGCCACCCGGCACGCGCCCGAGCCTCGCTCGGCTCGAGCGCCGAAATTTTCGGCTGGGACCCGGAAGCCGCCCCGCCACCCAAAGAGAGCCTCCACAACATCGACGTGGTTTTTCATCTCGCCGGCGAGTCGGTGGGCGAAGGCCGCTGGACGCCGGCGCGGAAGCAACTTCTCCGCCAGAGCCGGGTGCTCAGCACGCGCCACCTGGTTGATGCTCTCGCGTCCCTGGACACTCGCCCGCAGGTTTTCGTCTGCGCTTCCGCCGTCGGCTACTATGGCGACCGTGGCGACGAGATCGTCGAGGAAACCGCGCCGCCCGGCCACGACTTTCTCGCCGAGCTTTGCCAGGCCTGGGAAGCGGAGGCCGCGCGCGCCCGCTCCTTCGGCGTGCGCGTGGTCTCCATCCGCACCGGCCTCGTCCTCGGCCCATCCGGCGGCGCGCTCGCCCGCATGCTGCCTCCCTTTCATCTCGGCCTCGGCGGCCGGCTCGGCAGCGGCCGACAATGGATGCCGTGGATTCACCTTGACGACCTCGCCGGCCTCTACCTCCACGCGGCCGAAAAACCAGGCATCGATGGCCCCATGAACGGCGTCGCTCCCGCGCCCGTCACCAACGCGGAGTTCACCAAGACGCTCGCGGCGGTGCTGCATCGCCCGGCGATTTTCCCCGTGCCCGCGTTCGCCCTGCGCCTCGCTTTGGGTGAGTTCGCCGGCGTGCTGCTTGCCTCGCAGCGCGTCGCCCCGCGCGTCGCCGAGTCCACCGGCTACCGCTTCCGCTACACGGCGCTCGCGGATGCTCTCCGCAGCGCTACCGGCAGTTGAGCTTGGCCCACTCGTTCCACTTCTACCGCGAGCAACT
>DASQHK010000410.1:0-5403 GCA_035632135.1 Bryobacterales bacterium | reverse complement strand
CTTGCTAGAATGGCAAGTATGTCGAGCGCGGCGCCGCCAATCCACGTGGGCATCATCGGGCTGGGCAATGTGGGCAGCGGCACGCTCACCATCCTCCACGAAAACGCCCGCCAGATCCGCGAGAAGCTCGGCTTCGATCTCGCCGTCAGCGCCATTTGCTCGCGCTCGCTGCTGGAGCGCCCGCCCGCCGCGGCGCGCCTCTTTCCCAACGTCGTGCGCACCGCCAACTGGCAGGACGTCGTCTCGCATCCCGGCGTTCACATCGTCGCTGAACTGGTCGGCGGCACGGGCGTCGCGGCCGACATCGTCTGCGCCGCCATTCGCCACGGCAAATCCGTCGTCACCGCCAACAAGGAACTCATGGCCGCCCAAGGCCCCAAGATCTGGGACGAGGCCATCAAGGCCGGCATCTGTCTCGCCATGGAGGCCAGCGTTGCCGGCGGCATCCCCATTCACGCCGTGCTGCGCGAGGGCATCTCCGGCGACCGCGTCGAAGCTCTCATCGGCATCCTC
Source organism: Bryobacterales bacterium (assembly GCA_035632135.1). Taxonomy (GTDB): domain Bacteria; phylum Acidobacteriota; class Terriglobia; order Bryobacterales; family JACQDG01; genus DASQHK01. The sequence continues at coordinate 4,890 of DASQHK010000410.1, read as the reverse complement.
AACGGTACTTGTAATTACATCCTCACCGAAATGGAGCGCCACGGCGAACCGCTCGACGTGATCCTCGCCGAAGCCCAGCGCCTGGGGTACGCCGAGGCCGATCCCAGCGCCGACATCGATGGCTACGACGCCCGCTCCAAGCTCGCCATTCTCGCCGCTCTCGCCTACGGCGTGCGCGTGCTGCCGTCCGACATTTATCTCGAAGGCATCCGCCGCATCTCGCCCATGGATTTCTCCTACGCCCACCGGCTGGGCCATACGATACGATTAGTAGGTAGCGCGCGCCAGACCGCCGAAGGCCTGCTGCTCTCCGTCCGCCCCGCCCTGGTGCCGCTCTCGGCCATCCTGGCGCACGTCGACGGCGCCTACAACGCCGTCTGGGTGAAAGGGGTCCACGGGGCCGACACGTTCTATCACGGCAAGGGCGCCGGCCCGCAGCCCACCGGCGTAGCCGTGGTGAGCGACCTGATGCGCGTGGCTCGCGAGATCGTCAACGGCAACCCCCAGCGCGTCTCGCCCTTCGCCCACGATCGCCTGCGCGAGTATGCCCCCATCTCCATCGACCACCAGGTCAGCCCCTACTACCTGCGCTTCCGCGTCGTCGATCGCCCCGGCATCATCGCCGCGCTTGCCGCCATCCTCGCCTCCGCGCACATCAGCCTCGAGGCGGTCGTGCAGGAGCCCTGCGCCAACAAACGCGACCTCCCTTTCGTCATCACGCTGGAGCCGGCCTCCGAGCGCTCCGTCCGCGAAGCAGTCGAAAAAATGAGCGGCCTCGATTTTCTGCTCGAGCCTCCCTTGGCCCTCCCCATGGAACAGCCGCTCGGCTGAGATCCCTGCGGCCCGAATCGGATGTGGTATCGTTTGCTCATGACGATGACACGCCATGCTATTTCCCGCCGTTCGTTCCTCTCCCTGGCCGCAGCGGCTCCTCTGGCGTCCGCCGCGCCGCGGGGCAAGCACATTCCCATCGGCCTGGAGCTTTATTCCGTCCGCAACGAGCTGAAGCAGGACCTGATGGGCACGGTCCGCGCCGCTGCCAAAATGGGCTATGAGTGCGTCGAGTTTTATGCGCCCTACTACGAGTGGAACACCGATTACGCCAAGCAAGTCCGAAAGCTGCTGGACGATCTCGGCATCCATTGCTTCTCGACCCACAATAACGGCAAGAACTTTGCGCCCGAGAATTTATCCCGTGCCATCGAGCTGAACCAGATCATCGGAAGCAAGATCATCGTGATGGCCAGCCCCGGCCGCGTGCAGGGCCTCGATGGGTGGAAGGGCGTGGCCGACACGCTGAACCGCGCCGCGGAAAAGCTCAAGCCGGAGGGGCTTCGCGCCGGCTATCACAACCACCAGGCCGAGCTGGTTGCTGTGGACGGCCGCCTTCCGATGGAGGTGCTCGCCGCCGGCACCACCAAGGACGTCGTGCTGCAGCTCGACACCGGCCCTTGCCTCGAGCACAGCTTCGACCCGGTCGCCTGGATCAACAAGAACCCCGGCCGCATTCGCTGCATGCACGTCAAGGACTGGTCGCCCGACCCGGCCAAGGGCCCCAAAGTCATCCTCGGCGACGGCGCGGGCCAATGGAAGAAGATTTTTCAGGCCGCCGAGAAAACCGGAGGCATCGAGTATTACCTGATCGAGCAGGAAGGGGCCGATACGCCGCCACTCGAAACCGTCCAGCTCTGCCTGGCCGCGTTCCAAAAACTGCACGGAGCTTGAGCGGCGATCACAAAGGTGTGCTGCTGCTGAAAATCAGGTCCCGCAACTCCCGATCCGGCGCTGCGAAAAGGCATCGTAGCGGTCCCCATTTGGGCAGGTAATAGACGGTGAAACCGAACGGCGTCCGCTCGCGAAACCGGATCCGCACCATGCGGCCGCGATACCACCAGACGGGTTCGACAGCCTCCACGTGTTCGAACGGGATGCGGGCTTCCCGCCAGTAATTGGCAACGATGAGTTCCCTGCCGCAATAGCCGACTCGTTGCAGGCGCGCCGTCATCCACACCGCGAATGCCGTAGCCAGCAGCGCAAACGCGCAAATAAATCGGAAGCCCGGTTGAATCGAAATGCGGCCCGTTTGGATAAACACCCACAGCAAGGCCCCGCCAACGGCTGCGACCCAGACAATCGGAAATACGAGCTTGTTGAGCAGAGTCAAGACTGCCCCCGAAAGCCAGATGGTATGGCCTGGGCTCTGTGACGCCATGTCTCCATCCTACAATCACCTCGCCGGAGTGAGGGAGCAGGCCTCCACCTGAGGCGCCCGGCGAAAAAGCCTCACGCTTTCTCAGAACGGCCAGTGCGCGAGAGGCGGGATCGTATACTGAAGGGCGGCGCGATGAAAACGACCGACAACGCAGTCGAGCTGGCAGTGCTCCAGGAGCAGGTGATCGCGTGCCGGAAGTGCCCGCGGCTGGTGGAGTATCGCGAGAAGATCGCCCGGGAGAAGCGGCGAGCGTACCGGGATTGCGAATACTGGGGGAAGCCGGTGCCGTCGTTTGGGGACCCGCAGGCGCGGGTGTTGATCATCGGTCTCGCGCCGGGAGCGCACGGGTCGAACCGGACAGGGCGGATGTTCACCGGGGACGGGTCGGGAAATTTTTTGTACCGGGTGCTGCATGCGACCGGGTTTGCTTCGCAGCCGGCGGCGGTCTCGCGCGACGACGGCCTCGAGCTGCGGGACCTCTACATCACCGCAGCCGTGCGCTGCGCGCCGCCCGGCAACAAGCCGACACCGCAGGAGTTCGCCAAATGCCGGCCCTACCTGGAGAGGGAGCTGGAGCTGCTGCGGAATGTGCGGGTGGTGGTGACGCTGGGCAGGATGGGGCACGATGCGTACCTGGGAATCCTGCAGGACCAGGGCAAGATCGGGCGGCGGTCGCAATATCCGTTCGGCCACGGCGTGGCGCACAAGCTGCCGAAGGGGCTGCCGCTGCTCGTTTCAAGCTACCATCCGAGCCAGCAGAACACGCAGACCGGGAAGCTGACGGAGGCGATGTTCCGGAAGGTGTTTGAGCGGGTGCGGCGGGCACTGGGGACGGCAGGTCGCAGATAAACCAGCAAGGCCTTGAAACGGGCCACCCGCCGGCGTCACTCCGTAACAGGAGCGATTCAGGTCCGGGAGCAGAGGCATGCCGACAACCGGCCAGGGAATCAGGGTGTTTTTCAAAGCTAGTTCTGTTCTTCTCCTGCTCATGGGAGCAGCCGGCCATGGCACAATTGCATTGGCGCAATCCGCCGGCACGTTCACGGCGACTGGGAACATGGGCGTAGCACGAGGAGACCACAGCGCGACCCTGCTGCTCAACGGCAAGGTCTTGATCGCCGGCGGCTACACGGATGCTCCAATGGCCGTAGCCAGCGCGGAGCTTTACGACCCCTCCACAGGAACCTTTACCGCGACCGGCGACATGACCACACCCCGCCAGGGGCACGCGGCAACCCTTCTCGCTGATGGCAGGGTGTTAATCACCGGTGGCTCCGGCTTGAGCAACACGGAACTGTACGACCCCTCCACGGGAACTTTCACCGCTACGGCCGGCACGGGTGACATGATCCCGGGCGGCAACTGGGCCCGGGCCGTGTTGCTCGGCAACGGCAAGGTCCTCATTCTGGGTGGTTCCAATGCTGAACTCTATGACCCCGCTACCGGCGCTTTCGCTGCCACCGGCGCCTACGCCGGCCCGAGTCCCGTATTTCTGGAAACGGCCACCTTGCTCCCGGACGGCAGGGTCTTGATCACCGGGTGCGCGGCAGGGTGTACAAGTGGAGTGACTGAACTCTATGATCCGGGCGCCGGCACATTCAGTCTCACCGGCCCGATGATGGGGTGGGACAACCTGAATACGGCGACCTTGCTCATGAACGGGAAGGTCCTGTTTGTAGGCAACAGTGAGAACGATGGCTTTCCGGCCGGCGCGGAAGTATACGATCCTGCGACCGGAACGTTCGCCAGTATTGGAAACGCGGCGGAGCCTCACGAGTTCTCCGCAGCCGCACTCGTTCCCGATGGAAGGGTCTTGATCGCGGGCAATCAGTTGCCTGGCGGGGATAGCGACGCCCGGGCCGAACTGTATGATTCCGCCGCCGGCACGTTCTCGGCCATAGGAAACATGACGGCGCCCCGCTTTTTCCAAACGGTGACCCTCCTCCGCGACGGCACTGTATTGATCGCCGGCGGCGCCTCTCCGACTTTCCGCGCTTCGACTTCCAGCGCCGAAATCTATCATCCGGCCGCCTTAGTGCCCGCGCCGGCGTTGTTCTCTCTTTCCGGCGACGGGCGGGGACAAGGCGCGATCCTGCACGCGAACACACCACGGGTTGCTTCATCAAGCGATCCTGCGGGTGCTGGAGACTATCTGGAAATCTACTTGACCGGCTTGGCCGATGGCAGCGTGATCCCTCCGCAAGTAGCCATCGGCGGGCGGATGGCCGAGATCCTGTATTTTGGCAAGTCCGGATATGCGGGGCTGAACCAGGTGAATGTGCGGGTGCCGAGTAGCGTGGCGCCCGGACCGGGCGTCTCCGTGCGCTTGACCTACCTCGGCCGCCCCAGCAACGAAGTCACCATCGGCGTGCAGTGAAATTTCACTGCGGCAGCGGCGATGTTCGGAAGGTGTTTAAGCGGGTGCGGCGGGCGCTGGCGTGAAGACGACTCATCCCGCCATTTCGAACTCTACCCTGCGAGCTTCGGTCACGCGCTTGGAAGCATCGAGGATCTCGAGCGAGACGAGGTTCCCATCCTCGTCGTAATCGAGAATCACTCCAGGCTTGTCCTCGTCACTTTCGACAACGGCGGCATTGTCCCTCAGGACCAGACTTAGAGTATCGGTCTGCTCGTCGTAGGTGACTTTCACGCAGGCTCCTTCCAATACTTTAGCAGCT
>DASQHK010000409.1:0-4029 GCA_035632135.1 Bryobacterales bacterium | reverse complement strand
CGCGCGCCGCCGGGGTCGCGGCCCCAGTTGGGCCAGTCGGAATCCGAGGGAATGCGCTGCGCCAGTGCCGTTGAGGTGAGGCCAAGAAGCAGGGGGATGATCAGTCGCGAATGAACGCGAATGGACGCGAATTTAAGCATGTCTTATTCCCGGCGCAACGTTTTTATTCATACCGCAGAACCTCGACCGGCGCGATGCGGGTGGCGCTGCGAGCGGGATACAGCGTGGCCAGGAAGCTGACCAGGATGGCAGCGGCAGCGATCCAGGCGCCGTCCCAGGCGTGCGGCTGGAAGGGGAGATAGCTCAAGCCGTAAATGTCGGGGTCGAGATGAATCCAGTGGTAGCGCGCGCCGAGATAGCACAGCGCGTAGCCGAGGGCGAGGCCGATGGCGGAGCCGGCGACGCCGATGAGCGTGCCCTGGTACATGAAAATCTTGGCGACCTGCTCGCGGCGCATGCCCATGGACATGAGGATGGCGATGTCGCGGTATTTTTCCATGACCATCATGACCAGCGAGATCAGAATGTTGAGCGCGGCGACCATCTCGATGAGGCCGATGGTGATGACGGTGCCCAGGCGCTCCATCTTGAGGGCGTGGAGCAGGGCGCGGTTCTGCTCCATCCAGGTGGTGGTCGAAAAGTGCGGGCCGGCGATCTTCTCGATGTCCTTGCTGACGGGTTCGGCGCGGTCCATGTCGTCGAGCTTGAACTCGACGGTGTTGATGACGTCGCCGAGAGAAAGCGTCTGCTGGGCGGCTTTGAGCGTGGTGAAGGTCCAAAGCGAATCGAAATCGTAGAAGCCGGAATCGAAGATGGCGACCACGCGGAACGGCTTGTAGCTGGGGACGGAGCCGAAGGGCGTCAGTTCGCCCTGGGGGCTCATGACCGTGACGCGCGTGCCCATGCGCAAGCCAACCTCGTCGGCGAGCTTCTTTCCCACGATGAGGCCGGGAATGGGGCCGTCGCTTTCGAGCGCGTCGAGAGACCCTTGCTTGATGCTGCGAAGCAAGTCGCCGACCTTCAGCTCATCCGCGGGATCGATGCCCTTGAGCACAGCGCCCTTGGGCTGAATGGGGCCGGAAATCATCACCTGGCCGTAAAGCGCCGGAGCGATGGCGACGACGTGGGGGACGTGGCGAAAGCGGTCGAGGAAGGCATGCCAGTTTTCGATGCCGTAGCCGCGCTCCACTTCGAGCAGGTTGACGTGCGAGGTGGCGCCGAGCAGGTGGCTCTGCATTTCCTGGCGGAAGCCGTTGTTGATGGCCAGAGCGATCACCAGCGCCATCACGCCGGCGGCGACGCCGATGGTGGAGATGGCGGTGATGACGGAGATGACCGCCTGCTTGCGCTTGGCGCGGAGGTAGCGGCGGGCGATGAACAGCTCGAGCATTTAACGGTCCAGTTTTTGCAACTGGTCGGCGATGCCGATGCTGGTTTCGGGGCGCAACAGCGGGAACAGGATCACGTCGCGGATGCTTTTGGAGTTGGTGAGAAGCATCGTGAGGCGGTCGATGCCGATGCCTTCTCCGGCGGTGGGCGGCATGGCGTAGCAAAGGGCGCGGAGGTAATCCTCGTCCATCTCGTGGGTCTCCTGGTCGCCGCGCTCGCGCAGGCCGGCTTGCAACTGGAAGCGGCGGCGCTGCTCCTGGGGGTCGTTGAGCTCGGAGTAGGCATTAGCAATTTCCATGCCGGCGGCGTAGATCTCGAAGCGCTCCACCCAGGCGGGGTCGTCGGGCTTGTTTTTCGATAGAGGCGAAACTTCGACCGGGAAGTCGTAGATCACGGTGGGCTGGATGAGACGCGGCTCGCAGATGTGCTCGAACAGGAGGCCGACGGATTCGCCGGGGGTGGCGCCGGGAGGCAGCGTGATGGGTTCAGCGGCTGTCGCATTATATTCGGCGACCAGCCCGGCGAGGCAATCCGGGCCGGCCAGGTTCGCGACGGAGGGGCGCGTGGCAGCGTTGGGCCACATCTCCACGAGCGCTTCTTTCATCGAGAGGCGGGTCAGCTTGCTGAAGTCGATGCGATGCTCGCCGTACTCGAAGACGGTTTCGCCGTCGCCGTCGCCGGCGGCGGTGGCGGCGGCGCGCAGCAATTCCTCGCTGAAGTCCATCAGGTCGCGGTAGTCGCTGTAGGCCTGGTAGAACTCGAGCATAGTGAACTCGGGGTTGTGCTGCGTGGAGATGCCCTCGTTGCGAAAATTGCGGTTGATCTCGAAGACGCGGTCCAGGCCGCCCACCACCAGGCGCTTGAGGTAAAGCTCGGGGGCGATGCGGAGGTAGAGGTCGATGTCGAGGGCGTTGTGGTGCGTGCGGAAAGGGCGCGCGATGGCGCCGCCGTAGAGCGGCTGCATCATGGGCGTCTCAACCTCGATGTAGCCGCGGGCCTCGAGGGCGCGGCGCAGCGCGGCGATGATTTTGGCGCGGCGGACGAAGACGCGGCGGACCTCCGGGTTAGATATCAGGTCGAGGTAGCGCTGGCGGTAGCGGATTTCCACGTCCTGGAGGCCGTGCCATTTCTCGGGCAGGGCGAGCAGGGCTTTGGAGAGGAACTCCAGGCGCTCGACGTGGACGGTGAGTTCGTTGGTCCTGGTGCGGAACAGGTAGCCCTCGGCCCCGATGATGTCGCCGGCGTCGAGCATCTTATAGAGGTTGAAGCTTTGCTCGCCGACGGCGTCCTGGCGGACGTAGATCTGAAGCTTGTCGCCGCCCTGCAGGATGTGGGCGAAGCCTGCTTTGCCCTGCCGGCGGACGGTCAGGAGGCGGCCGCAGACCTTGACGCCCACGCGCGCGGCGGCAAGCTCCTCAGCGGTGGCCTGGCCGTATTGGCTCACGATCTCGCCCAGTGCGTGGGTGAAGGCGAACTTGCGCGGATAGACGGTGAAGCCCAGCTCCTCCAACTGCCGGATCTTCTGGTAGCGCTGCTCGAGCAACTCGTGTTCGAAGGACAAGCCGGGGCCTCCGTGACGCCGGTACGCGCCGTGGCGGCGCCAGCGGGTCAGGAATTATAGAGTACCATCCAGCGGCGGGCGGCCGAACCATAGGCGGGTAGTGCGCTCGCACTACCCACAGGCGGGCTGCGAGCGTGCCGGCTGCACCGCCACGGCCGCAGCTCGGAGGTACGGCGCGTTGCTCCGGCCCGCGGCGAAACTGGTAAACTCTGTGCCATGAGAAAATCCCTTCTTTTCCTGGCGGTTCTTGGGACGCTGCCGCTGCTTGCGCAGGTGAAGCTCACCCGGAAAGACAACACCGAGATCGACATCGCCGTGGACGGCAAGCCGTTTTCGGCGCTGGTGTTCGGGCCTGATACCTATAAGCCCAGCATGTACCCGCTGCGGTCGGCGGACGGAAAGATCGTCACGCGGCACTATCCGATGGAGAACGTGCCGGGCGAATCGCACGACCACCCGCACCACCTCGGGCTGTGGTTCACGCACGGGAACGTGAACGGTTACGACTTCTGGTCGCCGGAATCGAACAAGGGTCCGAACAAAGGGCGCGTGACGCTCGACAAGATCCTCGAAGTGAAGAGCGGGAAGAAAGAGGGCGTCATGAAAATTGTGTTTGACTGGAAGGCGCCCAGCGGCAAGACGCTGCTCACCGAGACGCGGACCACCACGATTTATTCCGACCCGAAACTGCGCACCATGGATTTTGACTTCGACTTGAAGGCGGGAGACGAGAAAGTTACATTCGGTGACACCAAAGAGGGCACGTTCGCCATTCGCCTGGCGACGCCGCTCGACGAGCCCACGGGCAAGGAGAAGCCCGGCATCGCCACGCCCACCGGCAAGATGACCAGCGCCGAGGGCAAACAGGGCGAGAAAAACGTGTGGGGCAAGCGCTCGAGCTGGGTGGATTACTGCGGCACGCTCGACGGCGAGCAACTGGGCATCGCCATTTTCGATCATCCGGGCAACCCGAAGCATCCGACTTACTGGCACTCGCGCAGCTACGGGCTTTTCGCGGCCAATCCGTTTGGCGAGCACGATTATTACAACGACAAATCGCGCGACGGCAGCCTGACGGT
>DASQHK010000408.1:0-20604 GCA_035632135.1 Bryobacterales bacterium | reverse complement strand
CATCGGCGGCATGCGAGCGTAGCTGAGCGCTACGGGAATCCGGCCGCCCTTGGACGTGAGGCGCTCCGACTCGTAGTCCAGAACCTGCTGGTTCCGCGCCAGGCGGCCGAGAAGCTGCCTCAATTCGTTCCATCGCTCGAGCGGAACGGTGGTCAGCACTTTCCCTATCGCTTCCCGGCGCTCGATGCCATAGAGGCGTTCGGCGGCGGTATTCCACTCCGCCACGCGAAAGTTGTCATCAAACAAAACTACCGCCTCCGGCGTGTTGTCCAGGATGGATTGGTAGCGTTCGTAGGCTTGTTCCAGCTCGTTTTTGTGGCGGCCGTGTTCCCGCAGAATGAGCCAGCTCGCGCCGAGCGCGATCAGCAGGGAAGCGGTAGCGCCGCGCGTAAGGTGCAAATAGTGCAGCGCCGATTCATCCGACAAACCCAGGTAGCGATGCTGAACCAAGCCCCAGATCCAGAACGTAAGCGCGAGCAGAGCCACACTTAAGATCGCCACCTTGAGTTTCAGCCAAGCCCCGGCAGAAAGCTGGGAGCCGGACTTCACTTTCGATCCTCCAGAGTAAGGGGACACATGTCGTCGGGTATGAGCAATCCCTCTGCCAGGGACAAGCTTGGGCTGGTATCTCGCAAGGGCTTTAGATACAATGTGTTACGGAGATCAATCCCTTAGGGCAGCCATGGGAGTTTTCACGCACTGGGGTTTTTCACTCAGTCAGGATGCTTGGAAGTAAACCGAACCCCAAGCTTTACGCCAAAATCGGCACAGCCTACCAGTACAGCCGCAAGCCCAGCCGGACCTGCCGCTGATCTTGCTCCGCTTGCGTGATCTGCATGAAGCTTCCGCTGTTCACGTTTGTGCTGGGAGTGTCGAAATGCGGCGTGTTGGTGGAGTTGTAGGCCTCGGCGCGGAACTCCAGCCCCAGCCGCTCCCGGATCGGGAACCTCCGGAACAGGCTCAGGTCCAGGTTGATCCAATTGGGACTGAGCAAAATGTTCCGCCCCGAGGTTCCAAACCGGGCCTGGTTAACAGGCGCGAACGCCGTCCGGTCGTAGAAAGGTTGTCCCGGCCCCACGCCGCCCAGCCTTTCGACGGTGGTTTTCACCTGATCCGCCGTCTGCGTATTATCCGGCGCATTCAGCGCGGCGCCGGAAGCCGTCACCGTGAACGGCTTCCCGGAAATGGCGGAGAACACTCCGTTGGTCTGCCAGCCACCTAGCAGCCACTTCGCGGGACCGCTGGCGGCGTACCTCTTTCCCTGGCCGAACGGCAGCTCGTACACGAACCCCATCTGAAAGTTTTGCGGAATGTCATAGCCGGCCAAAGCGCGGTTGCGGTTGATATCGGGCGCATAATTGAAGCCCAGCGAGGTGAAGCCATCTTCGTCCGTCATGTTGATGGCCTTCGACCAGGTGTAAGCCCCCTTCAGCGTCAGCCCACTCGCCGCCCGCCGGTTCACAGAGATCTGGAGCGAGTGATAGTTGGAGCTGAGGAACCCGTTCCACGCGCCGGTGATCGCGGAGCGCCCGAAGGGAGCGAAGAGCGGCTGTCCCGCCGTTCCGCCGCCGGGCACGCCGGAATTTACATCGAGATCCGCGAACAGGCGAACCGACTGCGTCCCGACATAGCCGACAGAGGTCAGCAAGTTCCACGGTAGTTCCCGCTCGATGATGAAGTTCCACGACTCCGTGTAGCCGCGCTTAAGCTCGTTGCCCGAGATGTAGCGAACCTGCGCCGTGGGCGGAACCGGGATCTGGGGCTTGCTCATGTCGGGCACGGCAATCGCTGGGATCCCCTGCTCAATGGGCCGGAACGGCTGAAACGAATTCGCCGAGGTAAAGGCGTTCGAAACCGTCAGCGGGAAGAAGCCGCGCAACGGCCTGGCCAGCGGCATCGGATCATACGTGATGCCGAAACCGCTGCGAATCACCGTGGAGTTCCGAATGCGATAAGCAAAACCCACGCGCGGGGCAAACAGCTTATGGCTGGTGGCGATGCCCAATCCCCGCGGGTTTCCGCCCACGCCGCCGAGGGCGATCAGGTTCGTGCTCGCGTCATATTCCTCAATGCCGCCGCGGCCGGAACGGGTCATCAGCGGATACAGCTCGTAGCGCACCCCGAGCGACAGGGTGAGCTTCTGCGTCAATTGCCAGCGGTCGCGAACGTACCAGGCGTATTGCGGATTGAACGCCGTGAACTGGTCGAACTGCAGCGTTTCTTTGTCGGTTTGCGGCAGGCCCATCAGGAAGGCGGCATAACCGTTGTACTGCGTCAGCGACGGCCCGTTCTTCAGACCGGTAATGCCGCCGGTAAACGCAAACAGCCCCTGCGGGCCGCCGTTGCCGCCTCCATCCGGCTCGAAGAAGTTCATATGGTGCCGGGCGCCTTCAAAACCGAACCGGATATCGTGCTTGGCCCTGGTCCAGCCGAAATTCTGCGTGGTGGTGTACGTGTCCTGCCTGTAGAAGTACGGCCGGGTATCGGTGTCGCCGCCCAGTTGGGAATAGGCCGCTCCGCCGTCGATCGAAAATTGCGGCGCGCCGCTGTTGCGGATGTCAGTGCCGCCGCCGTTGGTGCCCGGAATGCCCAAGGTGGTCAGCGGAGTTGATTTGCCGTAATCGAGACCGGTCACGCTGATGCCCATGCGCGTATAACCGATGGCGCCATCCCAAACAAACGAAGGCGAGAATGTCATGGTGTGCCCGATGGTCGCGACCTGCGTCAGAACGTCCGACACGCCGATGTTGCTGCCCTGGCAAAGCGGGACGCCGCCGGCGGCGCCGAGGCCGCCCACACAGGCGGTGGTGGCCGGCATGATGCTGTACTTGCCCCAGATCGAATGCGTGTCGGTCCGGTTCCAGTTGATTTTGGTGTCGAAATTATCCCGGTTCAGCACCTGCGGAGCGGCGTTGGAGTAGTTTCCGATCACGCCGGGCAGGTTCGGCTGCGGCGCCAGGGCCTGTATTTTTTGTGTAATCGCACTTTGCCGGCTCGCCGGAACGATGTTGTTCGCAAACGCGGTCCGCCCGGTGCCGTCGGCGTTCCCGGTGGCGGGATCATAGATCGTCGTTTTGTATGCGCTGAAATCGCCTGCCCGCTGGTCCGGCGTGGCAACCGTCATAAGCTGGTTGAAGCCCAGCCTCTCGCGGTTCCCCTCCCAGCCCCCGAAGAAAAACAGCTTGTTCTTCTTGATCGGCCCGCCGATCGTGACGCCGTCGATGTTGTCGTTGCTCTCGGGCTTGTACCCGGTGTTGAAGAAGTTCTTGGCGCGCAGCACGCGGTTATCATTGAACGCAAACGCCGAGCCGTGCAGCTCGTTGGTGCCCGATTTGGTTACGACTGTGATCTCCGCGCCGCCCGCCATCCCCTGCTCGGCGTCAAAATTGTTGGTCGAGATATTCACCGTGTCGATGGTTTCCGCCGGCGGCACGTAAGCCGCATGGTGGACCAGCCACAGGTAGACGCTGATCACGCCGTCGATGCGGGTGGCGTTGTTGTTGCGGTTCACGCCGTTGATGTTGGTGCTGAGCGCCCGCTCCGGCGAAACCTGGATGCTGTTCTGAAGCACGCCCGGCGTCGCCCCGGGGACCAGGTTAATCAGGGTCTGATAATTGCGATAGTGCGGCAGGGGAAGATCCTGCACGATTTCCGCGCTCAAATCGGTGTGGACGTCGGTCTTCTCGGTTTGCAAAGTCAGCGCCTGAGCCTCGACGGTGACGCTCTCGCTGACTTGGCCGACCTCCAGCGTGACGTCCTCGCGCCGGGCCGTATTCACGATCACCGGGACCTCCCGGCGCGTGTAGCCGCGGAAGCCCTTGGCGGCGACGCTCAGGTCGTAGGTGCCCTGGAGAATGTTTTGCAGCGAGTAAGTGCCGGCCGCCGTGGTGGTGGCGCTTTGTGTTTGGCCCGTGCCCTTGTTGACGATGGTCACCGTGGCGTTTGGCACGACCGCGCCGCTCGCATCCTGCACGGTGCCGACGATCGATCCATACAGCACTTGCGCCCTGCCGGCGGGAACGTGCACCGCCAGAACGAGAATCGCCGAAAGCAATCCGGCAACAGCCATCCACCTGCGGCTTGCCATAGAGCCTCCTAGTCGAAAAAAGACCTCTGCCTGCTGCTGTGAGTTTATCTCCGGGCGCTGACCCCGTCAATGGTTTTTCGACCACCAGGTCGCGGGCGGCGTCACTGCGGAATGCGGCGCCGGAAATTGGGATGTTGCAGCCAGTCTTGCGCGGCGGGAGAGCCCGCGAGCGCCGTCCAGGGGCTTTGCTGTACCTGCGGCTCAGCTTCCACACCGGCGAGCCTGGAGCCGGCACGGGAACAGGGCTGCGGCCCGACTGGCGCAGGATTGGGCAGCGCTGGGACGGTGCTGTCCGGCGCGGAGAAGTTCATCGCCACCGCCAGATTGCCGATTTGCGGCGAGCCGTCCCGGGCGGTGAGCGGTGGCAATCCCCAGCGCCATTCGATCAGCTTCAAGACCGAGGTGTGGTCGAAGACCGTGTGATTCACCAGCGCGGCGGGCGATCTGCGGCGCGGCGGGCGCGGGGTGAACCCTGGAGCAGCGGCGTAACCGTCAGCGGCCTCGCGGCTAGCCATCAAGAACGGGGCCTGGTTGCGGGTGAAGGGAGACACAACAATGGCGGGCACGCGGAATCCGAGAAGCGCCTGGCCGTTCACCAGGTCCTGGTCCACGTTGTTGGGCGCCGCAGCGCGCGGGGGAGGGACGTGGTCGAAAAAGCCGCCCCATTCGTCGAAGGTGATGATGAGAACCGTGCCCGGCCAGGCGGGTCCGCCCGCCAGGGCCTGAAAGATCGCCGCCAGGAACGCTTCGCCGTTTCGAATATCCGCGTGTGGATGGTCGTCGTTGCCGGTGCCGTTGTCGAGAAGCGTGTAGGTCGGATCGATGAAAGAGACGGCGGGAAGAGCACCGGAGGCGGCATCGGTGAGAAAGTCCTGGAAGAGGCTGGTAGAGGAGACATACTTGCCACTCCACAGCGCAAGGAACGGCAGATTGTTGAAATAGTAGCGGTGGCTCACGCCGGCCGCGGACAAGCTGTCAAAGATCGTGGGCAGGCTGGTGGTAGAAACGCTGTCATCCAGACGGTCTGTTTGGGCCGCCCACAAAAACATCCGATTGGGGAAAGTCGGACCCAGAATGGAAGCGAAGCAGCGGTCGCAGACGAGATAGTGCTGCGCAAGGGCGCCGAGGAACGGAAGATCGGGCTCGGTATAGTAGCCGATCGAGTAAACGTCGTTGCTGCCGGCGCGAAGAAAACCATCCATCGCCCCGTTGTTCCAGGCGACCCGGCTCGGGCCGTAGGAATGGTCCGGGTCCGGGTGGCCGCAGCCGGTATAGTCCGGCGCGAGGGGATAGGTGGCGTGGGCGCTGCCGCTGTGGTCGGTGAAACTAAGGCCGGCTTGTCTTCCGTCGGCGCCCCGCAGCCAGCCGAGGAAGTGGTCGAAGCTGCGATTCTCCATGGTGACGACAACGACGTGCTGAATGCCGGATTCCTGTGGCGGCGGCAGCGCGACTACCGGGCCAGATGCGAGCTCAGGGACGCCGGTTATGTCGGAGACCGATGGCCCTTGCGCACATCCGGGACGGGCAGGGGAACCGAGAGCGGCAGCAGCGCCTCCAGCAGCAGCAGCACGAAGAAACCGGCGACGAGTGAGAGGCAAGGGTGGCTCCTGGTCTACCCCCCATGCATACCACGAACAGCCGGCATGCGCCGCGACCGCCACATCGGCGACTTCACCAACTGGAAGAACCACGACAGCTACAAGAAGGGTTTCGACCGCCTCCTCCGCGACCTGCAGGCCGAAGCCGCGCGGGCCTCGAAAGGCAAGCCGTAGAGGGCATTTCCGCTCCAGAGGTCACGAAGAGCCTGGACCCGCCCTCGGCTGCTTCTTGAGAGATCTTTAAATTTACTCATATGCGTCTCGTTCGCCGCGCCGTCCAGCCCGCGGTACGGGAGGCGGCCTGCGGCTTCTACGCAGTGGTTGTGACCGGACCGCGCGGCGGCAGAGCGAGTCGAGCGGGAACAGCCCGCGCGCTTACAAGCGGCTGGCAGGCACGGGAGCGCGGGAGGCCCTTAGCTTGGTCAAGCCCTCCATAATTTGATCGAGTTCGGTGTCGCGCTGCGCGTACGCTGCGCACACGGAACGGAGGGTCTCGGCCTGCCTGTCGAGCCTCTCCACCAGAGCATCTACCCGCGAGGAGAGGCCGCACAGCGTGGATTTCACGGCGACGATGTCCTCCTGCTGGACCCCCAGCTCCCGGGACAGGCCGTCGATCCGCTCGGAAACCGAGGCGGAGAGATCGCGCGTCTCGCCGCGGAGCGCCGTCAGCTCCGCTTCGTGGCGAGCGTCGCATTCGCGCAAGGATGCGCTGGCGGCGGCCAACTGCTCGCACTTGGCCTGCACGGCGAGACCAACCGACTGTTGCTCGGATAGCGCCGCGGCCAGATCCTGGAGGCTGGCCTGGAGCTTATCCAGCCGCCCGTTAACGGCGTCGCCCAGTTTGCGGGTTTCGCCGGCGACATGGTCCTCCAGGTCTCGCATAGCAACCGCGAGGACTCTGGCCAGGCCATAGGCCAACTTCTCCGCCAGCGGCGCCAACGCCAGTTCCTGGCGAGGATCGCTCGATCCGTTGCTGCCGGCAACCAGCGGCCCTTCCGGCCCGTGGTCGGCCACCAAGTGGGTAGTTTCCTGCATTATGTTTTCCTTTCTTCTTTCCTCGTCACATCAAGAAATTCTCGGCCAGCTCCGGACTGGCCTGGAGCGCCGCTTGCCAGATGGAGCGCGCTTCCTCCGGCTGCCCCAGGCTCACCAGCGCGTGACCCAGGTTTAGCAGGGCCTCCGGGAAACCGGGCCGCTCGGCAATGGCCTGCCGGTACAGGCGCACCGCATCTTTGGCGCGACCGGCCTTCTGCAGCAGCAGGCCGGTATTGTAGAGCAGCTCGGCGCTGGACTCGCCGATCTCCAACAGGCGCGAATGCAGCTTCAGGGCTTGCTCGAAATCCTGGCGCTCCAAGGCGATGGCCGCCAGGCAACGGAGCGCCTCCACGGCATTGGGGGACCACACCAGTATCTGCCGGAACACTTCTTTTGCAGCTTCCAGATCCCCCATCTTCCAGTAGGCAATACCAATATTTAGCAGCACGTCGGGACGCTTCTTCTGGAAAGTGAGACACGATTCCAGAGCCTCGATGCTCCCGGAAAAGTCGCCGGTCTGAAGCCGCACATAGCCCAAGCGAAACCAGGCGTCCTGCACTTCCGGATGTTTCTCGAGCAGCCTGGAATAAAGCTCCCCGGCTTCGGCAAATTCCTGTTCGCGTTCGAGCAGCAGCGCCAGGTTCCAAAGTGCGGTCTTCAGATCGGGATCGAGGGACAGGGCCTTCTCATACGCCGCCCGCGCCGGTTCCCAGCGTCCCAGCTCCTGCAAAACAGTGCCGAGGCTCAGGTACGCCTCCACCGTTTCCGGGCCGACCCGCACGGCCTGCGAATACGCGTCCGCTGCTTCCGAATACCGGCCCAGCTTCTGCTGGGCGATGCCGAGGTTGAACCAGCCCGGGAAGTGATCGGGGTGCGCTTCGACCAGCGCCGCGCAGAACCTGACGGCCGCTTCGTAATCCCGGTTGCCAGACGCGGCTAAGGCGAGATACTCGAGCGCGGCCGGCGACTGGGGTTGCAGGTCGAGGAGACGCCGGGCACACTGGGTGACCAGCTCATAGTCGCCTTCCACGATCCCCAGCGCAATCATATTGACGAGGAGTTCTTCCGAATCCGGATCTCGGGACAGGAGCTTTTGGTAAAGCTCCGCCGCCTCCTGGCATCGATTCAGCAATTGCAGCGCCAGCGCCTTGCCGCGAAGAGCCGTCTCGCGAAACGGCTGGCTTTCGAGACACGCGGCAAAGGCGTGCAACGCGCTCTCGGGCTGCTGCAAATGAAGCAGGCAGACTCCCAGGCCCAATTGCGCGTTGGCTCGCCGCGGGTCCATCTCGATTGCTTTCTGGAACGCTGCGGCAGCCCGCTCCCAGAGGCCGGCTTTCTCCAGGCACACGGCGAGATTGTAGTGGGCCGTGGAGCTTTTATGGTCCAGCCGCTGCAGATCTTCGTAGGTGCTTGCCGCTGCTGCAAACTGTCCCAGCTCAAATTGGAGATGGCCGATCGCGTAGTACAGTTTGGCGGAATGATCACCGGCGTCCTTGGCGCGGTGCAGTTCCTCGAGCGCGTCTTCGATTTTTCCGTCCAGGTGGAGCGAGGCTGCCTTGGCCACCGATTCCGCAACGTTCATGACTTGCCCCTTTCATTCGTCCGGGCGAGGCTGGCGTTCCGGACGCTTGCAACGGCAGCCCGAGGGTCCCACCCGGAAGGCGCCAGACCGCTTGCAGGCAGGCGCGGCTTCAGATCGGGCGCGAGCGGGTCGCATACTTCGTCCGCACTGTGCGCCTGGTCGGCCGGAGTCACTTCCAGGCGCAGAAAATCGGGAGCGGGCAAGCTGCGGTACTGTTCGATCGTCAACCCGGCCGAATCGGGAAGGCGTGGCTTCAACTCGGGGTGGAACCATGCCACGGAGTGCACGGGCCACATCTGCGCGCCGGCCGCCTCAACCTCCACCGCGGCAAATGGCGCCAGCTTCAGTCTCTGACCGTGACCTTTGGGCCGGCGGCGAGAGGTCCTCGGAGACTCGGATTGATCGGTGTGGCGCTCCTGGACGGCTGCGGCGGCATGCGGCACGTGGGGCGCCCCATTGGGTTTCGCCGGGGCAACGCCGTTTCCCAGCCCGGCCTGTGATGGTGTGTCGCTCATGTTCTTAGAATCCTCTTCACCGCGATGGCCAGCAAACTGATGTCGTAGTGAGCTGCGCTCTGCGGGGCGTAATCACCAATCCACTGCCCCGCGCCGAAAGCGTCGGCAAATGCCGCCCGCTGATGAACGGCAGGACCGACGGGCTCGCCGAAATACCGCAGTTGCTCGTCAATCTGGCGGCCGGCGTCGGTTCGGCGGTCGATCTTGGAGGGCACGATGAGGCAGCCGGGAACTCCGCTGCGCCGCAACACCCGCGCCTGCCGAATCAAATCCACCACCGCTCGAGTCGCCACCAGATCGATTCCGCTGGCGGTCACGGGAATCAGGACCAGATCGGCGATTTTGGCGGCAGCTTGCGTGGCCCCTTCCACGTGGGCAGGCGCGTCCAGCACGACGTAACGCGAATTGGCCGCTGCCACCGCACGAACCAGCCGCTCCCCGTCGTGGCCATTCTCCAACGGCATGGACTCGCCCCGAATCGGCAGGCGGCGCTGGGCGATCCAATGGCTCGACGTGCCCTGGGAGTCATTGTCGAGCAGCAGCACTCCCTCCCCATTTCCGGCCAGCTCACACGCCAGATTCACGGCGATGGTCGATTTCCCGCAGCCGCCCTTGAGGTTTGCGACAGCAATGACGGTGGCCGGCTCCCGAAATGCATACTTAAAATAGGCAGGCCGGAAGGATTCGGTGATGGCGCGGGTTATGACTTCGAGCATCGGTTCGTTTCCCTCATCGGTTCGGCTCAAAAACCACCTGAATGGGAACCTTGACCTCGAGCGGCTCGCCGTTGAGCGTGGCCGGCCGATAACGGCGGGCCAGAATGGCCCGCTTGGCAGCCTCTACCAGCACCGGATGCCCCGCCGTTGCGGTCACCTTGGTGACGGCTCCTTCTTTGCTGATGGTTGCCTCCAGGCTTACGACACCGTGAATGCCGTGCTCGTTAGCAAACGGCAGCACCACAGCTTTGGGGCCGCTGAGCAGTTGAGGCCCGTGGAACTCGCCGCCGATGCGCGGACGCGCGGGCTCGGCTTGTCCGGAACCGGCGTCGTGAATCACCACGGGTGCGGGAGGCGCCGGCGCAGACGCGATGGGCTCCATGACGGCGCCCGGCAAGCCGGTCGGGACGCCGGCGGCGGTATCCAGGATCCGGGCCGGCGGCGGTGGAGGCACGAGGGAACCGGCGCGGGGGGCCGCACTCGCCCGCCGCACCGTGAAGGTTTCCGCGAGCCGGCGGCGGGTGGGGGCAACCGTTAGCTTTTTCTCCGTTTTGTCTGCGATCGCCTGCCCGGCCGCAGTCGGCGGCGCGGCAGGCAGCGGAGCCGAGACGCGAGGCTCCCTCGGTTCTTGGGCGGCCGCCTTGGCCAGCGCCGGCGCAGGGGAAGCGGGGGCCACGGAGTGCTGCCTTCGAGACAGTCTCCACAGCGGCACGGTGGCCGAAGTGAGCAGGAAGAACGCCGCGATGCTGAGCAGCGCGGGACGGCGCCAGGATGAAACCACGACCTGGAGAGACGCTCTCGAAAGCGGCGCGGGTTCGGGTTTGGCCGGCGGCTGCGCCCGCTCTGCCACAACGGCCGCCGGGACGACAACGGATGCGTCTGGTTGCGAATCGCGCGTCTGCGCCGCGGGCGACGCCGGAGCGACTTCCTCTTCTTCTTCCTCCAGGGGCACGATGTCGGCCCCATCGCCATGCTGATCCTGAGCGGCGAGCGCAGATTGCAGGTCCCTCTCCAGGATCGGGTCATTGGGAAAGACGGACAGCAGGTTGCGCAGCAAGCCAACGGCCTGGTCCCACTGCTGCTCTTCGACCAGACGGATCGCCTTCTCGCGCCCTCGATCGTAGAACTGTTTCTCCTCGCTGGCGGCGCGGCCCGAGCGAACGGCTTCGAGCAGAGCCTGCACGTCAGGGTTGTCCGGTTTGTGCCCCGCCAGTTCGAGGAGGATTTTCTCGGCCTCCCGGAATTCGCCCCGGCCGAAAAGAACCTCGGCCACGCGCCATTGGTCCTGGTAGTCGTTCTCGCGCTCGAGTTCTTCCTGGAGCGCCTGGAGCCTGGTTTCTCCCGGGTAGCAGGCGATGGCCTTGCGGATGATCTCGGCGGCCTGCTCCAGTTCGCCGTCCGCCAGCCGCCGGTCGATGCCGATGATGAGGTCTTCGCACTCCACGCGCTGCTGCTCGGCGCGAGCTTGCGTGCACAGCCGGTCCAGTTCCGGCTCGGCAGGAAAATCTTTCTGAGAATCCTCGATCAGCAGGAGCGCCTGCATCCAGGCCTGCTCGGCCATTTTGTGCCGGATGATCTCGAGGCGGCGCGCGAGTTTTCGCTGGCGCTCGTTCTCGCGGAGGCGGCTTTGCAACCGCTCGGCTGCTTCGGTCAATTCCGCGGCGTCGGGATGGGACTGTAGAGCTTCCTGCAGCACCGTCAATGCCGCACGCCATTGCTGCCGCTGCTCCAAAGCCGCGACCCGATCGAGCGTCTCCCGGAGGAACCGGCGCCGTTCCCAATCCGACAATGCCTGCTCGGCGAGCGCGAGCCACTCGGCCAACCCGGCCTCCTGCGGGTAAGCGGTGGAGTTCTGGCGAAGGAGTTGGACCGCCAAATCCAGGCGGCCCTGGTCCATCAGCCACTGGGCTTCCTGTTGAGCCTTGCGCACCGCAGCGGCACGCTGGCGCTCCTCCCGCTCTTTCTCCAGTTGCCCGCGCAGATCCAGCAGGGCCGCATCGCCACCGTGCATGGTCAAAGAAGAATTCACCAGCTCGAGCGCCTCGTCGAGCCGATGTTCCTCACGACAGCGGGCGCACTGCGCGAGCACCCTGGCGACCACCTGCTCTCGCTCGTAGGAAGCGGAAGCGGCGACAGTTTCTTCCAGAGCGCGTTGCAACTCGGCTTCTTCGGGATAGGATTGCAAGCCCTGTTCCAGGATACGAACGGCGCTCGCGAAATCGCGCGCCCGGAACAGCGCCAGGGCCTCGGTGCGGATCTTCCGGACCGCCTCCGCGCGCTCGTGGCCCTGCAGCCTGCTGCTCGCCTCGGCGCACAGCTCCAGGACTGATTGTTCTTCGGGAAATTCTCCACCCAAAACCTTCAGCCGGTCGACGGCCTCCCGGAGCTGCCGGTTTTCGAGTTGCCGGCGGGCCTCGACCAGTCCGGCCTGCAAGCGGTCTCGCCTCTCTTTTTCCGATTTTTGGGTCCGGGCGTGCGCCAGCCAATGCGCGACCTGCGATGAGTCAGAGCGCTTGGCCTCCAATCCGGCCAGGATCGCGATGGCCTCTTCGAAGGACTCACGCAGCACCAGGCTCTTGGCCTTGGTCAGCTCCTCTTCGAACTGGATTTCCTGTTCCCGATGCTCGATCGCCTTCCGGATGGTTTCGAGCAGCTCGTAAGCATCCTGGCTCTGGGGATCATTCTCGAGCGCCTCGGAGGCACTGCGGCACGCCCCTGCCAGGTCTTGATCCGCGAACAGCCGCCGGGCTTCAGCCAACAGCGCCGCGGCCTTGTCGCTTCGCTCCAGCAGGCCGCGAGCCTGGTCCAGACGAGAGCGGATGGCGGCATCAGCGGCGTCCAGGCGCAACCCCGACTCCAGGATCTGCACAGCCTCGCCGAAACGGCCGGCCGCCACCTGCTCGTCGGCCTGGCGCAACAGCGCATCCAAACGCGAGCGTATGATCCGGCGCTGGAGCCGGTCGCGAACCGCATCGCGCAGATGTCGCGCCTCGCGGTTGCTGGGATCGAGTTCCAGGGCTTCGCGAACGACTGCCTGCGCCAAGTCGAATTGCCCTTCGCTGACCAGCCGGCGTCCTTCGATCAGGAGCGCCGCGGCCTGGTCTCGCTTCAGCTCCTGCAGAATCGGCTCGGCATCACACTGCACGTCATCCAGGCTTTGATACCGGAGTTCCCGGTCCTTCTGGAGCGCGCGGTGGACGATTTGTTCCAGCGCTTCCGGGCAGTCGGGACACAGGGTGCGCAAGGGGACGGGGTCCTCCTTGGCGATCTTGCCTATTACTGCGGGGTTGTCTGCGGCTGCAAAAGGGTGCTTCCCCGCCAGCAGCTCGTAATAGATCGTGCCGTAAACGAAGATGTCGCTCAGCGCGTCCGGCGAGGCTGCGCTGGTAAGCTGCTCGGGCGACAGGTAGAGGGCGTCGCTGTCGTGGGTCTCCTGCCGGGCCGATCCGTTTCCTGCTGGCCGGGTCAGGCGGAGAGCGCCGAACTCTATGATCTTGGCGGAGCCGTCGTCCAACAGAATGACGCCGGCCGCGCGGAGACCGACATGAGTCATGCCGCCCCGATGCGCGGCCTCGAGCGCGTCGGCGACCTCGAACATGAGCCGCATCTTCTGCAGCAGGGTGAGGGGCGCCCGCTTGGCGATCACCTGCCGCAGGTCTTCGCCCTCCAGGTGCTGCATGGCGATGAACGGCAGTCCCACGTGCTCGCCCAGCTCATAGATCGCGGCTATATTCCGGTGGTGCAGATTGGCGGCAATGGCGCCATCGTCGCGGAACGATGTGAGCCGCTGTTTGTCGGCCACCTCGGTCAGCACCATGATCGTAACGGGTCTCGCCGCATCGGGATCAAAAGCCTGGAACGTCCGGGCAAAGGCGTCATGGCCCAATTCCGCCCGTATCTCGTACTTGCCGATTTTTGTGATCATCGGCGTCCCAGGCTTCGGGCCGCAGCGGGTGGCTCGTTTCGCCGGCGACAATGAGCCGCAGGTTTTTCCCGAACGTTTAGGGAACGATCTTCGATTCGCATGTCTTACTGAGGCAGTCCACGCGCGCAGCCGCCGAGGCACTCTCCCCGCCGCACCGTGCTGCAAGCCGACCACACCAATCGTGGAGATAGGACTTATATCCTACGGCCACCCGCTTGTTCAACAGAATTCGAGCCGGCCCCGGCTCTTTTCCACAATTTTTTGGAGCAAGGAATCAACACGTTGCCCACCGGCCGTGTCAAAAAACTGTGCATAAAACGTGCGCCCAGGAATTGGTTGGGGCCGGCGCGGGCGAAGCGTCCACGGTGGGGACCCGCAGTGTCTGGAAAGATACAGAAGGACGTCCGCCACCTGTAGTAAGACTCACCATGGCTCGTGGCAACGGGCGGAGTTGGTGCGTGATCCGAGGCGGGCCGAAAAACCGGGCAAGCCGGCGCTCCGCCTTGCCAGGCGCATCTCCGAACTGGTAGGATTCGTGCTCCCCATGCACAGTCGAGTACAGACTCTGGCCCAGCTTCTTCTTCACACCTGGGCTCACAGCAAGCCTGACCAGTTGCTGGCCGGAGAAGGCGGCGCCCGCGTCGCGATTTCATCGGCCGAATTGTACCGGCGGGTGGCCCGATTGCACTTTGCGCTGCGAAGGCTGGGCCTGCAGCGGGGCGATCGATGCGCGCTGCTTTCCGAGGGCCGCTGGGAACGCGTGGCGGCTGATTTTGCCATGGCCACTGGGGGGATTGTAGGCGTGCTTCTCGATCCGGCGCTGCGGGGCGAGCAGATTCGCCGCGCGCTGGCGAGCTCGGCGGCGAGGTCTATTTTTGTCTCCACGCGCGAGCAGCAGGAAAAGATAGAGTCGATTCAGAAGCGGTCGCCCCTGCTGGATCACGTCATTGCGTTTGAAGAGACGACTCCCGATCCGGCGCGCGGCCTTCTTGGCTTCACCCAGTTGATCGCCGGCGGCGCGCTCGACATCAAAGAGCGCGAGGAGTTTCATGCTGCGATTGAGAAGGTACAGCCCGAGGAACTGGCCAGCATCGTCTGCGCTTCCGGGGCGGAGGACGCGAACGGCGTCCTGTTGACGCATGCCGACTGGCTGAGCGGTCTGTTAGAAGCCGGCCTCGGGATTCAGCCCGACGACGTGGCTCTCTGTTGTCTGCCTTTTTCCTACCTCTTTGCGCGGACCATCGAATACAGTTGCTTGCTGGAGGGAGCCACGGTAGCGCACGCCGCGACGATCGAGGGCGCGTTGGCGGGCCTCGAACAGGTAAGGCCCACGCTGGTAGCGGCCGAGCCGGCGTTCTTTGAGCGGCTTTACTTACGCGTGATGCAGAGCTTAGCCACGCTATCGCCATCTCGCCAAAAACTGTTCCGGTGGGCGTTCCAGGTGGGCGCGCGCTGCCGTCCCTGCCGGCTGGAAAATCGGCGCCTGCCGGCCGATCTGCGGATCGAGTTCGCCGTCGCTGACCGGCTGGTGTTTTCCGCATTGCGCGCCAAGCTGGGCGGCCGGATTCGCCGATTCATGTCCAGTGGCGGCACGCTAGCCCCCGAGTTGACCGAGTTTTTCCACGCCGTCGGCCTGGGAAGCAGGGAGGAGACCACGATTACGCTGGGTTCTCGTTCCTCCTCCGATCTGCGGCCGACAGGCTCGACTTGAGCTTTTCGCAGGAGCGGCGCTGGGTCGCGCCCTTCCGCGGGGCGTCCGCATCCTGTCTGCTAAACAGAGCGTCATAAGTAATTGCACTGCCGGACAACCGCTCCTTACCGTCGCGGCTCGGCCGATTCCGCGCCGTGACTGTAAAGGAGTGGCCATGGGCTGGTTGGCCCGCCCAGGCTGGAGCGAAACTGGAGGGCGGCGTGGAACGGGGTGATTTTCGACGGAGCGGTTGTCGCGGAAACAGTGATGCTGCTATGTCTCTAGCCAGCAGACTCGGCAATTTCCCGGTTGCCAGACTGCTGCATCCGCCGACCCTGAGCGCGTGAGGGCGATTTCAGAATTGGGCTGGTATGCTCTTCCTGGATGGGGTCGCTTGCGAACTCGTTGGTCTTGGTTGCCTGCCTCGCGCTGTGCGCGCCGGCGCAAAAGCCGGCTGGCCCGTTCACAATTTCAGGCACTGTGACGGACCCGAGCGGGGCCGGTGTGCCCAACGCGACGCTTGCGGTTCGGCAACGGGGAGGACCCGCGATACTGACAGCGCGCACCGACAGCCTGGGTGAATTCCGTTTGTCCGGGCTGCCCAGCGGTTCCTTCGAAATCGAAGCGGAGAGCGACGGGTTCGTGCGCCGCGCCGTTCGCCTTGCAATCCGTGACCGGTCGCCGGCGCCGTTGCGAATCGAATTGAAGCTGGCCGGCGTGCGCCAGGAGGTGACCGTGAGGGGCTCGGCCGACCAAGTCAGCACCGAGCCTGCGGACAACCTGGACGTGGTCACTCTGGATCGCCAGATGCTGGACAGCTTGCCATTGTTCGATCAGGACTATGTGGGCGCGATGTCTCAGTTTCTGGATCCGGGATCGATCGCCACGGGCGGCGTCACGCTGGTCGTCAACGGCATGGAACAGAAAAATATCGGAGTCTCCGCCTCCGCGATTCAGGAGGTGAAGATCAACCAGAATCCCTACTCGGCGGAGTTTTTCCGCCCCGGCCGCGGGCGGATTGAGGTGATCACGAAGCCGGGTTCGCAGGTTTACCACGGCACCTTCAACTTCCTTTTTCGAGACTACCATTTGAACGCCCGCGACCCGTTTGCCGTCACGCGCCCTCCCGAGCAGCGGCGCATTTACGAGGGCAGCCTGGTGGGTCCTTTGGGAAGCAGCAAGAAGAATTCCTTTCTCCTGTCGGTAGACCGCGAGGAGGAGGATCTGCAAGCCGTGATCTTCGCCGATACGCCCGGCGGAGTGCTGCGGCAAACCGCGGCCACTCCGAACCGGGGCACCGCGATCGCGGGCGCCATCACGCACCAATTCAGCGAAAACCACCTGGCCACGTTTCGCGGCACCTACAACGACTCCACGCAGAAGAACAGCGGGGTGGGCGGTTTTGTTCTGCCGGAGGCAGGCTTCAACCGGCAAAACCGCGAGGACGAGGTCTACTACAACGACAGTCTTGTGATCACGCCGCGAGTGCTCAATCAGTTTCGCGTGCTGTTCGGGCGGCAGCACACGCCATCGATCAGCCTCACCGCCAGTCCCGCGATCGTGGTTCCCGGATCCTTTACGGGAGGCGGCGCTCAAGCCGACCGGCTACAGACCGAGAATCACATGAACCTGAACGAGATCGTCTCCTGGTCGGCGGGTAAACACAGCCTTCGCGCGGGCATCAACGTTCCCGACATCAGCCGGCGCGGCTTGGATGATTATACGAACATGGGGGGAACCTACTCCTTCTCCACGCTCCAGGAATATCTGCAACACCGCCCGTACTCCTTTATCCAGCAGCAAGGAGACGGACATGTGGTATTTCTGGAAACGGTGTTGGGCGGCTTTGTGCAGGACGAGTACCGCCTGCGGCCCAACCTCACGCTTTCGGCGGGGGTCCGGTACGACTGGCAAAACTATTTTCACGATAACAACAATGTTTCGCCGCGACTGGCGTTCGCCTACGGGCGAGGAAAGAGCCGTAAGACGGTGTTGCGGGGCGGCGCGGGAATCTTTCATGACCGCACCGGTCCGTTACCGATCTTCGATCTGGAGCGGTACAACGGGGTCCGCCTGCGGCAAGTAGTGTTAACCAACCCGTCGTATCCGGCGATTCCCGATCCAGCCGGGCTGGCCACGATGCCCACAACAATCACGCGCCTGGATCCGACGGTGAAGATGCCGTACCTGGCTCAGTTCAGCATGGGCTTGGAACGGCAGCTTTACAAGGGGTCCACTCTGTCCATTACGTATTGGGGTTCGCGGGGCGTTGGGCTGTTCCGCTCGCGGGACGTGAACGCGCCGCCGCCGCCGGACTATACGGCGCGGCCCAATCCGACGATCGGGGTGTACCGGCAGATCGAATCGTCGGGGCATCTCGAAAGCGATGCCCTGGAAGCCTCCTTCCGCGGGCGCTTGACGCGATATTTCCAGGGAATGATTCAGTACACGCTGAGCCGCGCGTACAACGATGTCCCGGGAAATTACTCGGTGAGCACGCGGGGCGCGGGCATCAATGCCTTTCCCGCGAACGATTACGATCTTAGCGGCGAATGGTCCCGGGCCGACTACGATCAGCGCCACCGATTGAATCTCCTCGGAACCATCCACGGGGCCCGATATCTCGATTTCGGCGTCGGCCTGTTTCTGCACACGGGCGCGCCGTACACGGAGACAACCGGGTTGGACCAATATCATACCGGCTATGCGGATGCCCGGCCGCCCGGCGTACCGCGGAATTCGTTGCAAGGGCCGGGTCTTGCGGAGCTGGACGTGCGGTGGTCGCACGAGTTCCTTCTCACGAACAAGAAAAGAGGGCCCGCGATTTACGGCGGGGCTGGACGCGTTTAACGCGACCAACAGGGTCAACTACGCGACCTTCGTCGGAAACCTCAGTTCGCCGTTTTTCGGCCAGCCCGTCGCGGCGAAGGAGCCGCGGCGGCTGCAACTCTCGGGAAGATTTGAATTTTGAGGGCGGCCTTAAGCCTGTAACCAGCTCACGAAAATCAGCATCACGATCGGGTTCGCCCCGGTTGCGCTGTTCGTGGCCTGCCCGGCCGTCCTCGCGTGGCCCCAAGCGTCCGTCCAGCTTTCAATTGGAGTTGGTTCCGGCAGCGGGTACCGGGGGGCCCCGCCGGCGGCCAATTCGAGCCCCGGGCGAGAAAAAGCTTGCGTCATTTCCGGCCTTGGTGCATAGTGAGGTTTAGGGAGTCTCCTCCCTAAAAAAGAGATGTAGAGCGCACTCGAATCGTGTAGTTGGCGCTGGGTGATTAACGCCAGAGCCGCCCGCCGCGCATCGTGCGCTGCGGGTTTTTTTTTGGAGGGCCGATTATGGTCACGATCGACCTCGACCGTATTTTGTACATGACGGAACTGCAGGGCCTGAAAGTTTTCGGCCCGGATGGGGAGCACATCGGCAAGGCTGTGGAAGCGGCCGTAGCCCCCAACGAGCACCCCCGGCGGGTGGCCCGCTTCCTGGTGGGCGACGGCGGCCCGACGCGGTTTGCCGTCCGGCACGACCAGGTCCGCTCCATCTCCCTCGACGGCATCGTGCTGGCCGACGAGGTCCTCATCCCCTACCGCCGGGACGAATCCATGCTGCTGCTAGGCCGCGACCTGCTCGACCAGCAGATCATCGACGCCAGCGGCCAGAGGGTCGTCCGCGTCAACGACATCACCCTCCTCATCGAGCCGGCCGCCAATCACCACCAGGAACTCTGGGTTCTGGAAGTCGATATCGGCCTGCGCAGCGCCTTCCGGCGCTTGTTCAAAGGAGTTCTTCGCCCGGCCACCATTCGCCGCCTCCAGGAGAGGATCGAGCCTCATTCCATCGGCTGGGAATACTGCAACATCATCGAGCCGGACCCGCAGCGGCGCCTCAAGCTCAACATCGCCCACACCATGCTCAACCAGATCCACCCGGCCGACCTGGCCGATATCGTGGAGGAGCTGCCGCCGGCCGAGCGCGAGGCCCTCATCGAATCCCTCGACGAAGAGGTTGCCGCCGAAACCCTGAGCGAGGTCGAGCCGAAGATCCAGGCCAGCATTCTCGAATCACTCGATTCCGACAAGGCCGCCGACATCCTGGAAGAAATGGCCCCCGACCACGCCGCCGACGCGCTGGCCGAGATCCAGGAGGACGTGAGCCGCGAGATCCTCAATGACATGGAGCACACTCCCGCCGCCGAGATCGGCGAGCTGCTCGAATACAAGGAAAACACTGCCGGCGGCATGATGAACTCCCGCTTCGTCGCCCTCCACGAGAACGCAACGGTCCGCGACGCGGTGGAGGCTCTGCGCGGCAACGAGGACCTGCTCGACAGCCTCAACACGCTGTTCCTGATCGGCCCCGGCGAGAACCTGGTGGCGGCCGTGCCGCTAGCCCGGCTGTTCGTCTTGCCCGACTCGACGCCCCTGCGCGAGCTGGCCTCTAAGCCGCTGCTTAAAGTCTCCGTCGACGCCAAGCGGGACGACATAGTCGAGTATTTCGATAAGTACAACATTCTGACTTTGCCCGTGGTGGATGAGGAAGAGAAACTCCAAGGGATGATCACCGCCGACGACGTCATCAGCGTCCTGAGACGTCGCTAGCGATTGCCGGGCCGACGGCCCGCGGCTGAACCTTGCCGAATCCTCAGCCGCCAGCCCCACCCGGGAGCGCGGAAAGTGCCGTTCGGGCCGCGCGAGAGGCGGGAGCCGGAGTGGCCCGGAGGGAGGCGCATTGGCGTGCGGGACAGTTCCCAACAGACGCAAGAACGGCAGCCTCTGTTTCGATCACTCCGGTCCAGGATTCTGATCTTCCTGGCGGTGATGGGGCCGGGATTCGTCACGGCGAACGTCGATAACGACCCCGGCGGGATCCTGACGTATTCCCAGGCCGGGGCGAAATTCGGTTACGCCCTGCTATGGACCCTGGTGCCCACCACGGTAGCGCTGATCGTGGTTCAGGAAATGGCCGCTCGCATGGGCGCCATCTCGGGCAAGGGGCTCTCCGACCTGATCCGCGAGGAATTTGGCCTGCGAGTCACCTTCTTCACCATGCTCGTCCTCGGCGTCGCCGATTTCGGCAACATCGTCGCCGAGTTCGCCGGCCTGGCCTCCGGCATGGTGATTTTCGGCGTCAGCAAATACGTGGCCGTGCCGATCGGGGCCGCCCTGGTGTGGCTGCTGATTGTGCGCGGCTCGTATAAGCCTGTCGAGCGTATCCTGGTCCTATTTTCGCTGGTCTACATCGCGTACATCATTTCTGCGTTCCTGGCCCATCCGGACTGGGGCGCGGCCGTGCATGACACGGTGTTTCCTCAATTCCAAAGAACGTCCGAGTACATTGTGATGATCGTTGGGCTGGTGGGCACCACGATCGCCCCCTGGATGCAGTTCTACTTGCAAGCCTCGATTGTCGAAAAAGGAATCACCAAGCACGACTATGGTCTTTCGCGCTGGGATGTGATCGTTGG
>DASQHK010000407.1:0-23834 GCA_035632135.1 Bryobacterales bacterium | reverse complement strand
GAAAGCATCAGGATTTCCACTTTGTACTGCCGCAGGATGCCGGCCAGGTTCCGGCCCGCATACCGCACCGGGATGCCGTCGATCCTGGTGTGATCGCTCGCCCAATCTGTATCGAGAATCAGCACCGGACAAGCGTCCATTCCGCTGTGCCTTTGCAGGACGGTCACCAAAAGCTCTCCCGACGGATCCGCTCCCAGAACTGCCGCTCTGCGCCCGGCCGGGGCAGGCGCGAGCGTCTGCCATAAGAGACTCATCGAGACGCGCAACCCCACCCCGAAACAGAAAAGCAAAAAGACGTAGAGCAGAATTACCACGCCGGAGTAACTCCGCACGCCGCTCGCGGCAACCGCCAGCATCGCAAGCGCCGCGCCGAGCACCGAGCTTTCCCCCAGCGTGAGGAGGTCTCGTGCGCCAAACCACCGCCAGCCCAGGTTGAACGTCCGAAATCCCAAACACGAAAGCGCCTGGCAGCCCATCACCGCCGGCAGCGACAGCAGGAACTGCCGCAGCGGCGGCCCCAGCAGCGAGCCGTCCCACCTCACCAGAAAGGCGGCCAGCAGCGCCACGCCGGCCAGCAGCGCCTCCACGATCAGGATGATCCCGGCCCGCAGCGTCGGAATGAGCCGGCGAATGGAGGTCGCCTGCGCCGGGGCCGTCTGCGGCAGCGCAAAGCTGGGTAAAGTTCCCAGGAAAACTCCAAACACCGTCACGCCCACGGCGAGAATCGCCCCCGCCGCCAGCGCTTCGAGCGGCATCGCGTATGTCAGAAGGCCGGCCGCGGATCCGGCGGCGGTCAGGGCCCAAAGCAGCCACACGACCTTCTGCTCGCTCAGGCCGAGCGATGCCAGCCGGTGAGAGCTGTGATCGCGGCCGCCCACCGAGATGGGCCTTCCCGCCGCCCGCCGCAAGGTGGAGACCAGCACCGTATCGAAGATCGGATATAGGAAGGTCAGGGCCGGGCAAAAGATGGCCGACAGGAAAACGCGCGTTTGCGGAACCGGGGCGGCAATCGCCAGCGTGCTCAAGGTGAACCCCGCAAACAAGCTTCCCCCGTCGCCCAGGAAAATCTTGGCCGGCTTGTAGTTGAAGAAGAGAAAGCCCAGAAACCCTCCCGCCAGGATCGCCAGCAGCAGCGCTCCCTCCGTGTCGCCGTGCTCGAGCGCCGACCAGAAGCGAAATGCGCAAATGATCACCGTCACGCCGCTGCAAAGGCCATCGACGTTGTCAATGAGGTTGAAAGCGTTGGTAATGCCCGCAATCCACAGAAAGGTGAGGGCCAGGTTCGCCGCCTCCGACGCGGTGGCGCGCAACACCACGCCGTGCGACAGCACGGCCATGATCGCCACGCACTGACCCGAGAGCTTCACCAGCGGCGTCAGCTCGACGCGGTCGTCCAGAAACCCCAGCAGCGCCATGCCGGCAGCCGCCATCGCAATGACGGGCGAGCGGCCCCAAGCCCCTGCCGCGTAAACAATGGCGCAGCCCCCTAAGATCGCCATGCCGCCCGTATTGGGCGTGGAGTGGTGGTGCCAGCGGTCAGCCCGTGGCCGGGCGTTCAGATGGAACCGGCGGCTGAGCCGGATCAGCAGCGCGGCCAGCGCGCCGCTTACGAGCGCCGTGCCGGTTGCGAGCGCGGCAGCAAAGAACAGAAGTCTCATGAGAAAGATGAGTCGAGCCCCGGCCGCAGCAAAACTGCGCGTCCGGCCAGCAGCGCCTTCACGGCAGATCCCCCTGCCGCGCGGGGCAAACGGGACGGGAGCCGGCCGCCGTCTGCGCGGCCTTCCGGGCAATGAGTTCCCGATACAAAGCGTCCAGACGGGCGCACAGCGATTCCTTCCGATACTCGCGGGCGGCGAAATCCCGCGCGCTCGATCCCATCGTCGTGATCCGCCCCGGCTCGTCCAGGAAACCCGCGAGCGCCGCCCCAAAAGCCGCCGGGGTGGCATCGGCCAGCACCCCGTTCGCATACCATCGGCAGCCGTCCTGGCTGCGCCAGGGCGCGCCACATACCATGTCCACCACGCCGCCCGCTGCCGTCGAGAGAAACGGCCGCGCCGCCGCCATCCCTTCGATCAGGGCCGCCGGCGTCCCCTCGTTCACCGATGTCTGCATCATCAGGTCGCAGCGCGAAAGCACGGATGCCACGTCCTTCTGCCATCCCAGCCAGACAAAGCGTTTCCCAAAACGCGCGGCCGCTTCCTGCAGCCTTCCCCGTTCCGGGCCATCGCCGGCCACCAGGAACTCGACTTTGTCGGTGCGCCGCAGCGTCTGCTCCGCCACCGCCAGCAGCAGCGGCACGTTCTTCACCGCCACCAGCCGCCCCACCCAGCCGATCCGCAGGCAGCCGTCGTGCCTCGCCGGCGGCTCGAGGCCCAGGCAGGCATCGAGATCCAGTCCGAGCGGCACCACGCGAAACTTGCTGCGGGGAGCCACCCGTAGCGCGCCGCTCAACTCCTCGAGCTGCTCCTCGGAAACCACGCAGATGGCGTCGGTCGCCCGCGCCAGCAGCCGCTCGACCCGCAAGAACAAACCGGCCGCCGCCGGAGAAAAATAGCCTCGCAGGCTGTTCCCGTGGAAGGTGTGAATCACCACCGGCACGCCGGCCAGGCGCGCCGCCACGCGCCCCAGGAATCCCGCCATCGCCGTGTGGGTGTGCACCACCTGCGGCCGAACCGCGCGCATGACGCCGCACAGGCGCCGCAAAGCGCGGAGGTTCCGCAGCGGCGCTACCGACCTCGACATGTCCCGCAGCCACAACACCGGATCGTCCGGGCGCAGGAGGTAACTCATGTCGCCCTCCTGCTCCTCGCAGCAGCCGGCGACCAGAATGGTCTCGTAACCGAGCCGCCGCAAGTCTCTGGTGAGAAGCACCGCCTGGATGGCAGGACCGCCCACATTGAGGCGGGTGATGATGCGGAGGATTTTCATTTGTCGGAGCGTCGGGTTCAGAGCGGTTCGGCGCGCCTCAGCCGGAGCGGGCCGGAAGCGCTTCCCGGCTGCAGGAGCGCGGTTGCCGCTCCTGTTCCAGCCACGCCTGGAACATCAGAACGTTCCACAGCGGATAAAACCAGTTCTGCCTCTGGGACAGGTGTTCCGCCCATTTGCGGCGGATGGGGGCAGCCTCAAAATAGCCTTCCTGTTCGAGCCGGCGTTCGTCCAGAAGCTCCTCCGCCCACGCTCGCAGAGGCCCGCGCAGCCAGGCATAGACCGGAATTCCAAAGCCGGCCTTCGGCCGCTCGAACAATTTCGCCGGAAGATATTCGGAAAGGATGCGGCGCAAGATCCATTTTCCGCAGCCGCCGCGCAGCTTGAAGTCAATGGGCAGCCTCCAGGCAAACTCGGCGACCCGGTGATCCAGGAAGGGCGCCCGGGACTCCAGGCTGACCGCCATGCTGGCGCGGTCCACTTTGGCCAGGATGTCATCGGGAAGGTAGCTCACCGTATCGAGCAGCATCATCCTGCGCCGGAAATCCAGAACGCCGGCCGCTCCGTCCGTGCGGCTCAGGATGGTGGCAGGCTCGGTGGCGCCCCGCACCACGGCCGCCGGATT
Organism: Bryobacterales bacterium; assembly: GCA_035632135.1. GTDB lineage: Bacteria > Acidobacteriota > Terriglobia > Bryobacterales > JACQDG01 > DASQHK01. The sequence continues at coordinate 20,284 of DASQHK010000407.1, read as the reverse complement.
CCCCCAGTGAGACACCAGCCGCCAGTACATCGCTTCGGGGCCCTCCGCCGCCAGGATGTCGCCCAGCCTCTCCGCTTTGTCCGCCGCATTTCCAATGCGGCCCTCCGATGGCAGCAGCGCGCGAAAAGTCTGGAACAGGACCTCCCAGGCCCGCGGCGGCACCGACGTCATCGACCTTCCGAGCGCGCGCCGGATCGGAAAAGGCAACCAGCCGAGCCGGTTCCACACCAGATCGGCCCAGAAATAGCGCGTGTATCCCCCAAAAGCCTCGTCCCCTCCATCGCCCGACAGGCTCACCGTGACATCGCGCCGCGCCAGCCGCGAGACCAGGAACGTGGGGATCTGCGAAGAGTCGGCGAACGGCTCGTCGTACAGCACGGGCAGCCGCGGAATGACCTCCATCGCCTCATCCGGCGTCACATACAGTTCGGTGTGCGCGCACCCCAGGTGCTGGGCCACCGCCTGAGCGAACCTCGCCTCGTTGTAGCGGGACTCGTGGAAGCCGATGCTGAACGTTCTCACCGGCTGGCTGCTCTGGGCCTGCATCAAGGCCACGATGAGGGAGGAATCGATGCCCCCCGACAGGAAAGCGCCGAGCGGGACGTCCGCCACCATCCGCAGGGCGACCGCCTCCCGCAACAGCGACTCCAGCTCCTCTACCGCCTCCTTTTCCGAGCCGGTAAACGGATCAGCGCATCCCCGCTCCGCCGCCTCCCTCGCCGACCAGTACGGGGCGAGCTGCGGATCGGAGCGGCCCTCACCGCGCAGCTTCAGGCTCAGCGTCGTCGCCGGCGGCAGCTTCGCTACGCCGCTGTAAATAGAGTGCGGCGCCGGAATGTACCCATGCCGCAGCAGCAGGACCAGCGCCTCGCGGTCGACCTCGCTATGGAATGCAGGATGGGCGTGCAAAGCTTTCAATTCCGAGCCGAACAGAAACACCCTTCCCGCCCAGGCGTAGTAGAGCGGCTTCTCCCCAAAGCGGTCCCGCGCCAGGTGCAGAATCCGCTCGCGGCGGTCCCAAAGCGCGAACGCAAACATGCCGTTGAACCGCGACAAAGCGTCTTCTAATCCCCACCGCTCGACCGCCGCCAGCAGCACTTCCGTATCCGAGTGGCCGCGAAAGCCCGGCCGCTCGGGCGCGGCCGATAACTCCAGCTCAGCACGCAGCGCCCGGAAATTGTAGATCTCGCCATTGAACACGATCACGTACCGGCCGCTGGCGGAAATCATGGGCTGCCGGCCCGCCGCCGACAGATCCAAAATGGACAGCCGCCGGTGTCCCAGGGCAATGCCCGCCCTCTCATCGACCCAGCTCCCGCCTTCGTCAGGCCCGCGATGCCGCAGCGAGTCCGCCATCCCGGCCACCACGGTTTCCAGGCGGTCCCGTCCGGCTGACCCCGACAAATCTAGAAAACCGGCAATCCCGCACATTCCGTCAGACCTCGGTCCTCACCCCCGGCCGAGCTGCTCGTACAGCTCCTGGTACTCGCCGGCGATCCGGTCGAGCGAGAACTCCTGCGCGATGCGCTGACGCGCCGCCTCCCCGAGCGACCGGCGCCCTTCGGCGCCCATCGCGAGCAGCTCCTGCCAAGCCTGGCTCAGCGCGGCCGGGCTGCGCGTCGGGACCACTCTCCCCGTTTCCCCGATGATCCACGCCGTATCGCCGACGTTGGTGGCGACGCACGGCACCCCGCACGCCATCGCCTCGCCGAGCACGTTGGGGAAGGATTCGGCCACCGAGCAGCAGGTCGCCAGATCCAGCGCGGCAGTAAGACGAGGCATGTCCTGGCGTTCCCCGAGCAAATGAATCCGCCCCTCGAGGCGCTGCGAACGGATTTGGCTTTCGAGCGCCCGGTTCGAGTGATCGGCGCCTCTCCCCATCAACACGAAGTGAACCGGCGGATCGAGCGATCCGAGCCGGCCCGCCGCCTCGAGGAACGTGGGGTGATCCTTCACCGGACTCACCCGGGCCGCCAGGCCGATGAGCAACGCGCCGGCGCCCAGTCCCAGCTCCTGCCGTACCGCGAGCCGCGCTTGCGGGTCCGGCCGGAAGATCTCGCAGTCAAAACCGTTCGGAACCACCAGCGTCCGCCGCGGGTTGTACCCGATGCCTTCGTGCTGCTTCGCGCTCGTTCGGGAGTTGTACAAAATCTGAACCGGCCGGGATGACAGGTGCGCCAGCCAGCGAATCACGGCCACCCGCATCGGCTTCTCCCCGCTCAGGTCGTGCAGAGAGTGGCGAATATTCCATACCACCGGCTTGCGGTCCAGGAACAGCCGCACGAATTCCGTCGCCAGACACCCGTGAAACATCCACCCTTGCACGATGTCGGGCCGGCGCCGCCGCACGGCCCGCACCAGCCGCGCCGCCTCCGCCGGCGTCGGCCAGCGCGGCTTCATCCCCAGGCTGTCGACGGCAATGCCCAGCCCCTCGATGCGGTCCCGCACCGGACCGCCATCCATCAGAGAGATCACCTGCGAGCGGAAGCCACGCCCCTCCAGGCGCGACAGCAGCTTATACAGCATCATCTCCGCGCCGCCCGTGGCCAGGTCGGTGATCAGGTGCACGATTCTCATGCGGCCGGCCCCTCCTCGCCGCGAGACGGCGCCGTTTCCAGCACGGCCTCCGCGCTGCCGCCGGCGCCCTCGCTCGCCGTGTCCTCTGGCCGGCGCTCTCTCGCTCCGTTCACCGCCTCCACCAGCAGGTATTCGTGCCACACCGCGAACCGGTCGTGATAAACCACCGGCATGGCCGCCGCGATGGCCGCCAGCAGCGTCTCCGCACGCCTGGGGTGCGCGCCCCGATCCAGGCTCCACAGAAACCTTCCCACCCGGCGTTCCGGAACATCGATGCCATCCAGAAAGATAAACCGGCCTCCAGGCTTGAGCACCCGGCGAACCTCCACCAGCATCCTTACCAGCCCCCGCTTCGTGAGGTGATGCGACATCAACATCGAGAGCGCCACATCGATGCTGCCCGAGGCTACGGGCGCTTCCGTGCAGTCGCCCAGCACCGCCTCGCCCCGCCCATACCCGCCCCGGAAGCCCTGCAGCTTGGGCCCCTCGAGATCGAGACAGATGTAGTGCCATCCGCCGCGTAAAAACGGGCGGATCGCTCCCGTCCCGCCACCCAGATCGAGCACTCGCAGGGGGGCGCCGTCGCCGCCGAGCAACTCTGCCACTCGCTTGCGCAGTTTCCGTGCCCCGGACAGCGCCTGGAGCCGTTCGTAGCACCAGGGCCGCGCCGCCATCCGATGCATCAGCGTGCGCAGCACAGCGCCTGCAGGTCCTTGAGTCCCGCCCCGCCGCTCGCCACCTGCGGGTCCTTCGCCACCAGCACCATGGTTTCTCCGAGCGAGGTGACCAGCCGCCCCGACTCCCGGTAGCGCCTCCCGAGCAGGCGCAACATCGCCTCGCCCGCCGGACCAAACCGCTCCAGGCGGGCGCGGTTTTGCGGGCCAAGCAGCACCACGTCGGCGTCAAAGCCGTCCACAAAACGCCGGCTGAACTTCGGGTGCGCGTAATAGAAAAACGGGAAGAACGTTCGGAACCGCACCCCGCCCGGCCATCGTTCGGCGAGCTCCCGCGCCAGCAGATAATCGCCCGGAGCGTCTCCGTAGATCACCACCCCGGCCGCGTCATGCATCCCCGGCTCCGCCGCGGCCAACCCTCCGACCACGCGCAGACCCTCCTGCAGGTCTCGCCGCGCTTGCCCGACCGTGCGGCTGAAACCGTAGCCGTCCTGCCCCGCGTTCAGAGCGAGGTTAGCCGCCACCACTGCCACCGCCACCCCTGCCATCAGACGCGAGGCGCTCACCGAGCGCGCCGCCACCACCGCGGCGGCCAGCAGCACCACCGGCAGCAGCCCGTATTGCAGCCAGATGTCCCGCCCTTGCGCCCGGTAAACCCGCTCGGCGACGGCGCACGCTCCGGCATAGTTGACCATCACGCTGATCCACGCGATCGCTTTCCACTCCCCCGGCCGGATCGCTCCGGCGCGCCACACCCTTACCAGCATCACCACAGCGAGCAGGAAGACCGGCGCCAGGCGCGGGCCCACGTACCCCAGGGCCGCCAGCGGCGCGAGCGCCGCCAGAAACAGCGCCGTGTAGAACAGCGCCAGGCGCCCCTCCGCGCTCTTCCGCCAGTGCCCGCCCAGACGCCGCCACCAGCAGACCAGTGCGCCGCCCAGCGCCAGGAACACCACGCTGCCGGCCGAGTGCATGGCGTTGCTCGCCACCAGATTGCCGGCCCCGATCTCGAAGCGCTGCCCGAAGATCGCCGCCTGGCCCGCCAGCGTTCGGGGCGCGTAGTAGTCGCTCATCCCGATCAACTGCCTTTGAAACGAGTCGCGCCAGCCCGCATCGGTTGCCAGCAGCAGTCCCGCCGCCAGCACCAGCGCGCCGGCCAGACCCGCCACTGCCACGCTCCGCCCCAGGCTCGCCCTCGGCTCCGGTCCCGGCCGCACGAGTATCCCGATCACCCCGGCCGCCACCAGGGGCAGCAACTGCAGATTCGAGAGGCTCGTAACCAGCGCTACCGCCACGAACAACGCTCCGTTCGCCAGCGTGATTCCGCCGGCGGCCTGCTCCACGCTCGCCACGAGCGCCAGGCACGCCAGCACGCACCACAGCTCATAACGGTTCGACAGCACCCCCGCGAAGAACAGGCCGTCGGTGGCGGTCGCCGCATAACACGCCAGGGCGGCTCCGAACCCCACGAGCGGCCGCAGCTTCCACCACAGCAGCGGCAGCGTCACGGCCAGCAGCAGCAGTTGCCCCGCTTTGAGCGCCATCAACCGGTGCGAGCGCTGGTACAGATCCACCGCCAGCGTCTGCCAGACGGGAAAAGCCGGCGGAATCGAGGCCACCATCCGGTCGTGCCCCAGCAGCGCTCCATAGGTGTCGTTGCTGTAGGAGCCGCGCCCGAGCAGGTTCCACGAAATGTCCAGAAAAAAAGCGTCGTCTTCCGAGATGCGCCAGCACAGCGCCGTGTGCAGACCGAAGATGGCCAGCAGAATCGCCGTGACCAGCGCGATCCACAGCTTCTCGCGAGGCCGCCGCTTTCCCGCGCCGCGCTCAGGCTCTGGCTCGGCTGCCACCGCTCCACATTTCGGGGTTTGACGGATAGAACACCACTCGTCCTCGCCGCTGCAGATCCTGCCGTCCCAGCTCCAGCAGGAACAACAGAAAGTAGAACCACATCGACAGGCTGACGCTGTCGGCCACCGTGCTGAACAGGATGGCGAACAGCGCCATGCGGCAGCCCCAGACCAGCATCGGATCCGGCGCCCGGGCGCTCTGCCGGAGCATGGAAAGCAAGCGCCGTACCAGCCACACCGCGCCCGCCAGGCCCAGCACGCCCGCATGGATGTACAGGTTGCCGAAGCTGTTGTTGCTCGAGCCGGGCTCCGCGGGCGCTTCCCCGGCGGAGGCGTTGAAGTACCGGATGCCGCGGCCCAGCGGGTCGGCCGCCAGGTTCACCATGCCGTCCAGCCGCACCCGAAAGTGCTCGTCGAAATTCCCGGCCGTGGCCTCTTTGCCGGTCTTTTCCTCGAGCACGGAGCCGAGTTGCAGAGAAACCCCGGTCAGCTCCTGCCGCAGGCTGCCCAGCGCGATCGGCGAGCTGCCGAAGTTGACCCACACCGCCAGCGCCAGGCTCCCCGCCAGGCAGCCTGCCAGCAGAACCGCCCACACCACCGCTTCGCGGCGAAACAGGGCCGTCAAGCCGATGCACACCGCCGCGACCGCTAACTCCAGCAACGCCAGGTAGGAATAGATCACCAGAAAACTGAACAAGATCACCGCCAGGTTCCAACAGGCTTTATGAGTCGGCCGGCCCGCGCGCCGCAGGGCGCCGATCCAGCCGCACTGCAGGAACAAACCCAGGATCATCATGTTGCCGGCGATCCGCGGCTCGATATACAGGAACGAGAACCGCGGCACCCGCCCGCCGAACCAGGGCAGGAACGAGTAGGTAACGTTGAGAAACGACGAGGCATACTGCGATCCCACCATCGGCACCACCGGCGGCCGGAACGGCGTCAAGGCATGGACCGCCAGAAAGAGCAGGGCCGCGTAGCCGATGTGCACGAATAGCAGCCGCATCCGATTGAGATAGTAGGCCGCCGGCTGCCGCGAAGTAGCCAGAAAGACGCTAACCAGGCTCATCCAATAAAGCAGGTAGACATAGTGCTTCACCTGCCCCCACTCGGCGCGCGGGCCGAACAGAAAGGCAGCCGCCAGCCCGTAGCCCACAAAGGCGAAATACCAGCCCGTCACCTTCAGTCCCCGGCGGCGCCCGCCGCGATGGCTGGTCAGCTTGAACGCCAAAAGCAGCGCCGGGAGGGTGAAAAAGCACGCCTGCTGGAAGAACAAGCTGGGGAAAGGCCCCAACTGGTAAAAGATAAAAACCGAGAGCGGCACCACCAGCAGCGAGCTGATAATTCCGTAATCCAGGATCCGCATCCAGGTTCGCGGTCCGCTTTCCCCCGACGGCCCGGCGAGCAGCGGAGGCGCCAGCAGATGCCATGCCGCAGTCATCGCATCCTCTCCAGCCCGCTCACGGCGGCGCCGCGCGCCAGGCTTGCGAGCAAACTGTCGAGGCGGCCGGCGGTGGCGCGCCCCTCATAGGCCCTCGCCACCTGTGCAAACTCCGGCGCGATCCGCAATACCCCCCGGCGCCAGAGACCCAGAATTTCGGCGATGGCCGCGGCAATCGCGCCCTCATCATCCGGCGGCGCTACCGGGCCGCCCAAGCGCCCCAGCAGATCGGCGGTGGCGCCCTCGGCCGGCGTCAGTCCCAAAATCGGCTTCCCGAAGGCGAGGTAATCGACGACCTTGCTCGCAAGAAACAGGCTCGGCCCCTCGCTCGGCGCATCGATCACCAGCAGCACGTCCGCCTCCGCCATCGCCTGCCGGGCTTCGTCGAAGCCCAGCGGTCCCCGGCACTCCACGATCCGCTGCAACTCCAGGCTTCGCGCGAGCGCCGCGTAGCGCGGAACTCCCGGCCCGCACAGGACCACTGCCAGCTCCTGTTCGAGCGCTCGCCCGCGCCCTAAGCGGGCCAGCGCCCGCAAAAACGCCTCGGGATTCCGCGGTCCGTAGAAGCTGCCCGCATAGGTCAGCCGCAGCCGCTGTGCGCCCTTTGGCGCGCGCGCCGGCGCGCGCGCCGGCACAGCGCTGTCATAGCCATGCGGAATCACGTGAACCTTCTGGCGCCAGGCGGCCGGGTACTTCGCCATGACCTTCGCCGCCGCCTGTTCGGTCACAAACACTACCGCGTCCGCCTCCCGAATCACCGCCGCCTCCAGGCGCCGGCACACCGCCCGCTGCAGCGGCCACAAGAAGTGAAACGGATTGTCCACCCAGGGATCGCTGAAGTGCGCGACCAATGGCAAGCCGCTCCACCGCTTCAGCGCCAGCCCCACCACGTTGCTGGTGTGGTAGCAGGCCCAGGAATGAATGATGTCGAAGCGCCGCGCGCCGAGCAGCCGCCGGCCCGCCCGGCAGGCGGAAAAATACCACGGAAACTGCTTTTCTGGCAGCCCGCAAAAATGCAAACTGTGCCGCAGAATCCGTTCCAGAGACGGCGGCGCGGCAAATAGCCTCCGCTCCAGGGAGGCGGTGCGGACCACCTCGACCGCGCGCGGAATCCGCTCCGTCAAAGCGTCGTCGACCGGCTCCATGGTGCTGCCCGGATTGACGGTAAGCATCGTCACCTGCCAGCCCATCCCGGAAAGGGCGCGCACGGTTCGCTCTACCAGTAACGACTGTGCGTTGTGCAGAGGAGGGAAGCTGTAGCTGACGCCCAACAGTCTCCGTCCGGCGGCCTCCCGTGGCGCGAGCGGTTCGGGAACCAGCGCCGGCGCGGTCACTCCCCCCTCCCGCAACCGGTCACTGCGCCCGGCAGCAGTTCCGCGTACGAGCAGTTGTGTGCCGCCTCCGTCCAGGCGTGAACCGTCTCAAAAAACGCTTCGCTGCGGACGATATGGCTGGGGTCGACATAGTAGTTCAGAATCCCGGCATAGCGCTCCCGCCGGAGCAGCGACGCCCACTGCCTTCCTTCGTCACGATAGGCGGCTTCCCCCAGCGTGCGGCCGGGCGCCCGGTAGCAACCCCAGGAGTCCAGCAGGCGCAGCGGGTAGGTGAACCCTCCGGACAGAGGAAACTCGAACAGCCCCAGCCGGCTGAACCGCGCCCCATAGCGAAATGCCATCCCTGGCATGGTGGAGCTGGAGAACTCATAGCCCAGCCCCCGGAGAAACCAGTGCAGCCAGCGCAGTTGGCTCCGCTTTTGAAACGTGCCGAAATGTGGGGTGCGGAAACCCCTGGGCCGCACGCCCAGGATCTGCTCGAGCGCGGCGTGCCCGCACCGGATATCCTCGGCCGCCTCCTCCCGGCTGATCTGGTCATAGAACAGGCAGCTCCGGTAAGCGCCCACCGCCCGGTCCCAGCGCACGTGCTCGCGGAAGCCGTGGTTCAGAAACTCCGCGCCACGGCGCGCGATCGCTCCATACACCGCGCGGCCCTGCTCCAGCAGCTCTCCGGGCACAGCGTAAACCGGCTTCACACCCATCTTCCGCAGGCGTGCCTCCGCGATCTCCGAAGCCTCAATGTCGTCCGGCGTGTCGCAATCGAACGACAGCACGAAGTGCAAGCAGTCGAGCCCCGCGGCGTGTGCTTTGCGGTCATAGGCGGCGAACAGCGCCGCTCTCTGGTGACGCGAGCGCCAGTAGTAGAGCAGTCGCCAGGGATCTCCCATCGCTCTTAGAATTCCCCTCTGCACGTCTTCCCGAAAAACCTCTTCCCGGATTCCCGCGAGCCCGCGCCGCGTCTCGCCTTGGTCTGTCCGGGGACGGCGAACCGGCACAACCGCAGCCCTATCCCTGTGCCTGCTCCGTCGCCCGCGTGACGAACACCCAGTTCGTGTCTCGCGTCTGAAAAACGTCTACGATCTGAAACCCCGCCATATACAGCCGCAGAGCCCAGCGCTCCAGCGAATATTCGCTCAGCTCCCGCGTGTAATCTCCAAAACGCGGTTCATGGGCCGGAGTGAAGTTAAAAGGGTTCGCCAGCGTGCGCAGCAGCCCGCGGTCGCGCACCGATTGCGCCAGCCGGCGGGGCAGCGAACAGCGGAGACGGTATTCGGCATACCATCCCAGCCGGTCCACACACCCGTTGAGAACGTGAATCGCCACGCCGCCCTGCTCCAAATGCGCGCGGAGATTTTGCAGCGTTTGGCCTATGTCCCTTACGTGCTCCAGCACGTACTGCGTCAGAATGACGTCATAACGGCCTCCGGCCTGCACGTCTTCCGCTGTCGATCCCTGCAGCGAGATGTTGGCCGCCGGCAGGTCGAGCGCCCCGAGCAGCTCCCTGCCCCGGCCGATTACCTCCGGCAAATCCACTCCCACGGCTTGGTCGGCCACCTGGGACCACAACAGCAGCGAATACCCGATCCCGCAGCCCAACTCCAGAAAGCGGCTGATTGGCAGCACCTCCAGCCCTTCCAGTTTTCTGAGCGTCAGCAGAAATTCAACGGTCCGGTTTTCAAAATAGACGTCCGTGTTCCACTTCCGGTCCGCACTGCACCGTTTGACCTGCTCGAGCAGCCCCAATGTGGCGGCCACCGAAGGTCCGGCCCAGCAGGAGCGACTCTTCACCCCACAGTCCTTTCTACAGTGGTGCTCCGCGCGGCGGCCGGGCGCGCTTCGCGCTCAGCCGCGCTCGCGTCGAGCGGCGCTTGCCCCCCCGTCGCGGCCCGCTCGAGCAGGGAGCGATAAACTTCGGCGTACCGCGCCTCTGTCCGGGCCGGGGCGTACCGCTTCTGCGCCTCTGCAAAACCCCTTTGCCCCAGACTCTTCCGCAGCGCGTCATCTTCGATCAGCTCCTGCAGGGCGGTGCGGTATCCAGCCTCCGTGCTCTCCACCAGCCGCACGAAACCGCCTTGCAGTTCCGGCACCGGCGCCCCCTGCCGGCGATTGATCACTATCGGGAGGCCCACCAGCAGCGCCTCCAGCACCGCCTTGCTGATCTCGGCGTACTCGGAGTGGGCCGCAAACAGATCGTAGTCCGCCAGCGACCGCGAGAGCTGGTGGTTCGGAACAGCGGGCCGAAACTCTATACGCCCGCCGATTCCCATCTGCGCCGCCCTGTGGCGAAGCCGCCCGTGCCAGGGACCGTCGCCGATCAGCGTCAATCGGACGTTGGGCAGATGCCCAATCGCCTCCAGCAGGCGCGTGGGATCCTTTTCCCGGAACTGGCGGCCTACGGAAACTACGCGCACCGGCGAGTGCAGGCGATAATCGGTCTTGGGATGAAGTTCCTCTCCGTTCAGGACGTTGTAAAGGACCTGAAAACTCGGTCTCCCCATGCGGCGCAGATAAGGGATTATTGGTTCATATACGGGCGCGACCAGGTCGGCCTCCGCCAGGCTCCGGCGCTCGATCGGCTCGCTGGCGTGCGCCGCTAGCCGCTCTGCCCAGGTGCTGGCGCGCCCGCGGATGTCCTCGTCCGGGTTGATGTGCAGCGAAACCACAAATGGGATCCCCAGCTCCCGCTTGATTTCCCGCGCCGCAAAAGCGTTCAGGTGGTTGCCGTGGCAGCGCACCAGCGCCGGCCAAATCGCCCGCGCCAGGCTCACCGCCTCCCGCGCCCAGCGCTCTAACAGCCACGGCCGCCACCCCAGCGTGCGCAGGAACAGCGCCTTGCCCGCCGGCAGATTGTGCAGGAACAATTTTGCTCGCCCGACGGTCGGGGCGAGCGCCGCTCGATCGGGGCAGTCGCCGTTGGTCATCACGAGGTGCACTTCTTGAAACAGCTCGCCCGGATTGTAGTAGCGCGGCGTAATCTCCCCCTTCTGAATCAGGCTCGAGAGGCGGTCGTTGACAATCACCAGCAGCGGCCCCGGCGGTCTCATCAATTCAGCCCCTCGCGACCCCGCGTGTCGGGAATCGCGGCCCTGGCCGGCGCTTCGAGAATCCCGATCCCGGCCCAGCTCTGGGACCAGTCTTCTACGTACTCTTCCCACCGGTAAGCGGCATCGCCCTTTACCTCCGACCAGAACCGGTCTACGCCGCAGGCGGGATGCCGGGTGTCGGGGACGATGTCGTGCAGCGCGATCACGCCTCCCGGCCGCACCAGCGCGCTGTATGTCCGGAAATCCTGCCGGACGCCCTCGTAAGTGTGATCGGCGTCAATGAACAAAAAGTCGCACGGCCGGCCATCCAGAAGTTCCTTCACCTTCCGCAGCGTGTCCTCGCGGTGTGAATCCATGCGCAGCAGGTGCAGCGTCTGCGACGGCCGCACCAGCCTCTTATAAACCGGCTTCCGCCACACCGAATACCCGCCTCCGAACGGCCCGCCCGGCAAGTCAATGCTGATGATCACGGCATCCGGCGCCGCCACGCGCGACCACAGCAGCAGCGTTCCGCCGGCTGCGGTGCCGATCTCTACGACGCACCGTGGCCCGAGCGTCTCCACCCGCTCGAGACAAGCCGTGATCTCGGACCGCACCTGCATCGGCTGGATGAACCGGTGGGCAAACGTAAAGGCCGCCTCGGTCACCTCCTCGCGCGACCAGCGCGGCCGCGCGATCGTCCGCAACCGCCTCATTCGCCAGAAGGCTTCCAGGTACCGGATCCCTCTTTCGACTAACCTCGTCATGCCGATCCTTTCTCTACCCCCATCCCTTCCGGGCCACGATGAATGGCCGGGTCCCCGCCCACCGCAAAACGGGTATCGGTGCGGCCAGTATCTTTTCGTAAAACCGGACCAGCCGCTCGAGCGCGCCCACCTGCCAGGTGCAGCCGAGCCGCTCCAGGCCGCGGCTCGCCCGGATCGAGAACCGGATCCGCGAGCCGATGTGCCAGGTGCGGGAAAAGTGCCGCAGCACCTCGAAACCTGCCCGCTCGACCATCGCCCGCCGCACGCCCGGCCGCAGCGCCGGATGGTCCGCCACTACCCTGGACCAATACCTGTGGCAGCAGAGCAGCCGGAACCGTTGCGCGATCTTCCATCTTCCAGGGCTTCGCGACGGTAGTTGCTGGCGCAGGGAGTGGAGAGCGACAGCAGGTCTTCGGGACGGACTCTCCGGTGGCAATGGCGGAGATGCGCTTTCCGATCGTCCCCTGCACGTTTTGCATCTTCCAGACTCACCAGCAGCCCGCGATCAGAGGCTCCCCGTCTTGGCGCCGAGAAATATCCGCCAGTGGGAAAGCCGCCGCAGCGCCGTTCCAAACGGCTCGAGCGTGGCGATCCTGGACTTGAGCCGGGCGGCCAGGGGTCCGCCATCATAAATGGGGGGCCGGGGAATCTCCTGCGCCGCAAACCCGGCGTGCTGCATCCACCGGATCAGTTCTGACGGAGCGTAGATTCCATAGTGCGGAATGCCCTGGCGGAGTGACTCGCGATGGATGCGCTCGAGCACATCCTTCCTGTACGTGATTACCAGCAGCCGGCCGGCGGGACGCAAAACCCGGTACGTCTCGGCGAGCACCAGCGGAAGCTGCGGCATGCAATCCAGAGCCGCCTGGGCAAAAACAAAATCGAAACACCGCGGTGAAAAAGGAAGCTGCGGGGCGCTGGCAAACACATCCACATCGCCCTGCGATTGATACCGGGGATTGGGGATGTCGGTCGCCACGTAGTTCTTGGACCGGAATATAGGGCGGTAAACAGCCGCCCCGCAGCCCAACTCCAGAATGTCCCGGGCGTCGCCGCTCAACTCCGCCAAAAGATGGCGGACAAACGAGTATTGTGCGCCTCTCCCCACTGTGATTCTTCTCCTGCGCGCGTCAGAAAAAACCCACTTTCTGGCAAAGACGCTGCGCCTTGGCCAGGCCACGGAAGCAGTAATACCGGACCGGCGCGAACCGGACCTCGATCGACTGGTAGCTGACCATGCGGCTGCTGAATTTTTGCTTGAAGCGCCGGATGTTCTCTTCCTTCCCGCTGCAAGGGCGCGGCGCGACTCCCCCCAGATCGTAAATCTCCACGCCCCGGCGCGCCAGTTCGCGGCAAGCCTGGGCCTTGATGAAATCATGCAGCGGGAGTTTCAGCTCTGCATACTCGGCCGACTGCGCCACGCCAACTTCCACTGCCAGGCCGCGAAACACAGCAAAACCGAGTCCCGCCACCGGCCTCCCTTCCACGCTCGCCAGGGCCACCAGCAGCCGCGCCGCCCTCCCCGCGAAGCAGCGCACCGAATCGGGATTGGGATAGAAGGGCGGCATCGAAAAACCGAGCTTCTTGCGGTGCTCCGCCAGGATTCGGACGTACGAGTCGAGGGCTAGGGGGTCGCCCTCGGAAAGACTAAACTGCGCCTGGCGTTCCCGGCACTTCCGCAGGTTCTTTCTTACGGCCCGATCGAACGATTTCGGAAGGGCTTCGTCAGATTCCGTCAAGTCGATCACCGGCGTCTCCCGAAGGCGTCCGCCGGAAGGAACGCCGCCCGGCGCCGGGCCCTGGTAGCAGGCCGGCGTCAACCCGCTCTCGACCGCCACCACGCCGCACCCACGCAGGCAGGCGAGCAGCGCTTTTAGAGCGCCCTCCCGCCGCTGGCCTGGCCCCCGGTTTGCGCCATTGTTCCGCGCCGGGTGCAGCACTGGCCCGAAGTACCACGCGGCGATTCCGCGCGGATCGATGGACACCAGGCACTGGCCGACTTTCTCTCCGTCTTGTTCCCCGGCTTTCTCCCCGGCATCCACCATGCTGGCGATGCTCACATAGGCCACCTGCTGGCCGCGCAGCCGCTCCCACTCTCCGAAGGCCGCGGACTGGTAGGGATGGACGTAGCGGCAGCCGGCATAGAACTCATCCCAACCATCCGGCGGGGAGCCGCACACGGCTTCTGCGCGCAGGCCGGCTGCCTGGGCGGCCGAAACCATCAACGCCGGTATGGGATGCTCCTCACTGCCAGTGCTCGCGAAGGAGGGGGGCGCGCCGCCGGATCCGGGCCGCCAGCTTTCGCACCAGCGCCGTGTTGGAAACGCACAGCCGCAGCGCGTAACGGACGGGAACCAGCAGGGCGAAAATCGGGCGCAGCCAGCGCCGCCTCACCAGGCGGGGAAAGCACGTCAGCATGCGCACTTGGTGCAACACCAGGACCTGCTCCGCCAGCACCGTCGCCCAGGGTGGCCGCGGGCCTCTCCGATAGCCGGCGCGCTTGTGATGGTAGACGCGATCGTCGGTCGAGATGTAACCCCTCTGACCCATGACGAACACCCACAACGAATCGGCGCTGTCTCGGCTTATCTTTTCGGTCTCGCAGATGGGAAATCGCAGCATCTCTGCGCGGCGGCAGATCCCGTATATCGGACTGCTGCCAATCGACCAGGGCATGTCCTGGAAAAAAAGCTGGAACGTCCGCCGGACCGGGTTCCGGCTGTAGTGGGGGAAATGATAGCGCTGCAGCACGCGGCCCCCCGGCCCTGTCAGCCGGACATGGCCGAAGGAGATGATGGTGCCCGGTGTCATGTTTTCGAGCAGCACCTCGCACCATTCCGGGTCCCACTCGTCGTCCTGCGCCGCCCACATGAAGTACTCCCCGCGCGCCTCCCGAACTACGAAATCGAAGTTCGCATACATCCCGATGTTGCGCGGGTGGCGAATATAGCGGATGCGGGGATCAGTCGCGGCATACGCCCGGCAAATTTCATCCGAGCCGTCGGCCGAAGCGTCGTCGGCGATCACCAGCTCGAAGTCCCGCAACGTCTGCTTCGTGAGACTCTCGATGGCCCGCGCCAGAAAACGCTCGCCGTTATACACCACCAGACCGATACTGAGTGGCGGACTCGCCGTACCTCAACTCCCTGCAGCCCATCGGCTCGAAAACACCATGGACCATCCCGTCCTCAGCTCGCTAAGCACAGGTTTCACTCGGGTCCGGACCAAGGGCGCCGATGCCAGAGAGCACAAGAGGGCGATCGCCCCCAGGAGCCCTAACTCACAGAAAATCGCGGAGCGGCTGCCGCCTCGCGAAATCGCCATGCGCGCCAGGAGCACGGGCATCAAGCTCGCCAGCAGCGGCCGCCCCAGGTCTTCTAGATACCAGGCGCCAAGCTGGCCCGGCAGCAGGCGCCAGTGCATGACTGGTGCGGAAATGAAGATGTAGCCAACGTTGAGGACCAGCCATATTACGGCAGCGCCGACGGCGCCGCTATGCACCACCGCAACGATTGTCAGAGGAACGAGGATTATCGTCGCGATAAGACTCTGATAGAAGCCGAAGCTCGTCCACCCGTACGCCAATGTTAGAGCGTAAGGGATGTACATGGAGGTGTTCAGAACCGCGCCCAAAACCAAGAGGCTGACGAGCAAGGCCGAATTCGCAGCAGTGGCCGGCTTGCCCGTCCACAGGAACACCACCTCATAAGGAAACATTGCGATTACCAGAGCAACTGGCGCTACAACAACCGTCAAGGTCTGACACAGCGTATGATACAGCCGGGAGACGCCGGACAGGTCGCAGGCCGCGTATAACTGCGAGAAGCGAGGGAACGCTGAGGCATAGAAGGCTGAAACGACGACGTACAAGCCTGAGGCGACCGTAATTGCCAGCATGTAATACCCAAAGCCTTCCAGGGGCAGCATTCTGCTCAGTACTATTTTGTCGGCGTTTTGGAGCAGCAGGGATGCCAAGCCGGTCGCGAGCACTCCGAGACTGAATCTCGAGACCTTTCGCAAGGTTGAGACGTCAAAATGGGGAGTGGCGCCGGCCGGCAGATACCGCCACAACGTCCAAGCCGCAATCATGGTTCCCAAGCAGGCCACGATGGCCTGCCAGACAAAGAATGCGGTTATGGTGGGCGAGAACGCCGCCAGAACGATCACCGCTCCGCCAGACCGCATCGTCGCAAGGATACTTGTGATAACGTTGGCGAGGGCTTGGCGCTGCATCCCCATTAGGCCGCTCAAGTAGAGATTAAAGGGCCACTGGCAGAGGAGGACCAGGCCCATGGTGGTAACTGCCCATTGGATCTCGCCCGGCGCAAGATGCTGCGGTCTTAGCCAAACGTGGGAAATCCATCGAGAAAGGTAGATCCATCCCACGCCGATAGTCACCGCGACGGTCCAGTAGATGGTTTCCAGCGTGCGCGCAAGATTGCGGACTTCCGCCGGAGCGAGCCGGCCAGCCGAGGCAACCGCCAGTTCACGATTGAAGGTCGGGCCTAACCCGAGATCCAGTGTCGAGAGCAGCAGGTTCACGGCAGAGAAGAAGCCGACCAGGCCGTAGGCCTCCACCCCCATGTAGTTGATGTACCAAGGTATGCAAATGACTGCCAGTACTGCATTCCAGGCCCGGCCCGCAATGTTGAAAACAACATTGACTCGTACTGACTGCGAGGCCCGCAGAAACACGATCGACCCACGGCTGCTGCAGGCACCGCTGCTGGCGTCAACCGCCCTCACTTACGGGCCACGATGATGAACTGGTAGGCGAGCAGCCCCGGCGCCATCTGGGCGAACGCTTCCTGGAGTCGGTCCGGGAGTCGGAGGAACCGCGGAAAGGAGTGTACGATTCTAAGACATTCCACGCGGAACCCGGCGCGGTGAAAGGTTTCAATAGCGGTCTTGCGCGTGAAAAACCGGATGTGGTCTTGATCGAGTAAGCCTCCATCTGAATAATCGAAGCGGCCAACCAGCAGTCTCCATCGAACCGACCAGTGCGCTACGTTCGGAATCGAGGAAATCACCGTGCCGCCGGTGGTCAAACGGCGGGAGAGGGCGGCCAGAACCCCCGACGGGTTTCGCAGGTGCTCGAGCACGTCGGTGAACAGGGCGCAATCGTATTGGCCGGTGATCATCTGTTGAGTCGAGTCTTGCTCAATGTCGCCAACAATGACGCGAATCCCTTTCCGTCGGGCAAGTTCGGCGGCCTCGGAATCTCTTTCCACTCCCGTAACATCGCAGCCCAGTTCTCTCTGCAGGTACTCGGACATGTAGCCGCTGGCGCAGCCGACTTCGAGGACCTTGGAGCCCCTGGAAACCAAGCGAACCGTTTGCGCACGCGGATTATTGCGAATACTGGGATCTATCGTGTCGGGGTGCAACGCTTAGCCTCGGAATCTTCGGGCCTGAAAACGCGCAGCCGCATTCTGGCGGCTGTCCATCTTGCCCGTCGAATGCAAAGGAACGGCGCCGTCAGCTGTTGGCATCCGGCTTGTAATACTTGTGGTAATACTTTCCGTAGTAGCCGTAGTAACAGTAGCGGTCGCTCAGCCCTTCGTGCACGGCGTTGAGCACGACGCCGATGATGTTAGCCCGCAGCCGGTTGAGCGCGCCCACCGCGGAAGCAACGGCTTTGTACTGGGTCTGGCCGGCCATGGCCACGATCACCACCCCATCCACCAGCGCCGCGATCTGCAGCGGCTCGGCAAAGCCCAGCAAGGGAGGAGAATCCACAATCACCAGATCGTATTGGGAGGACGCTTCCTCGAGGATCGGAATCAGGCCGGCGCCGAGACGGTCGGCCGTGCGCCGCGAGGGCGCCCCGGCCGGCAGCACCTCCAGGTCGGGACAAGACTCCGGCGTCACCAGGGCATCCCGCCACGCGACCTCGCCGTTCAGGATGTTGGATACGCCCCGCTCGTTTCCCATCCCCAGACACAAGTGCACCCCCGGACGCCGCAGGTCGCCGTCAATCAGCAGCGTCTTGCGTTTTTGGGAGGCATGCGCCAGCGCCAGGTAAACCGACGTGGTGGTCTTGCCTTCCCGCGGCGCGGCGCTGGTGACCATCAGAGAACCCACCCGGTGATCCAGATTCGACAGGCGAATGGAGTCACGCAGCGTGCGGATGGCTTCTTCGAAGCCGAGCGTGGCGTCATCGGCGCTGCGGCGGGACCGCACCAGCGCTCCGCTGCGGTTTCCCTCGCCCTCCACGCGGCTGGAGCCGTGGATCCAGGGCTTGACCACCGGCAGGCTTCCCACCACCTCCATCTTGAGCATGCGGGTGACCTGTTCGGGGTCGCGGATGGTGCGGTCGAGCGAGTCGCTGAACAGCGCCGCGCCCGCCGCCAGCAGCGTGGAGAACAGAAACGCCAGCACGACGTTCAGCGTCTTGTTGGGAAACACCGGGTGGGCCGCCGGGCGCGCCGGGTCGGCCAGCCGGATGGAGCTGTTTTGAAAGCTGGCGTTGATGCCCGCTTCTTTGATCTTGTGCACCAGCTCCTCGTAGAGCTTCTTGTCGGCTTCGGCCTCCCGCTTGAGCTGCTGGTACTGGAAGGAGCGGGTGTTGAGCCGGTCGAACTGGGCCTTGCAGTCGGCCACCGCGGCCTGCAACATCGACTCCCGGCTGAGGGCCTCTTTGTATTCCACCTTCACCCGCGCGGCGATGTTCTGCTGCGCCTGCTCGAGCTGCTGCCGGACTTGATTCAGCTCCGTGAGGGCTTTCTTGTATTCGGGGTGGTGCGCGCCGTATTCCCCCTTGACCTGGGCGAATCTTCCCTGCGCTTCATTGAGGCGCTCCGAGATCCGGCGCAGCGCTTCTCCCTGCGTGGAAACCTGTGCCGCCTCGAGAGTGCCGCCCTGCACGGAGTGGAAGGCCGCCTCCTTGCTGACCCGGTCCGCCTGGGCCTTGGTGTACTCCGTGTTCAACTGCAGCAGCCGCGCCGACAGAATGTCGGTCTTCTCCTCCGGGTTGATCAGATTCAGCTCGCGCTCGAACTGCGCCAGCGCCCCGCTCGATTGCTCCATCTTGGCCTTCAATTCCTCCATTTGCTTCTCCATGAAGACCGCCAGGCTGGCCGAAGCGTGGTAGCGGATGTTGTAGGTGTGCTGGATATAGCTCTGGGCGATGCCGTTCGCCACCTCGGCCGCCAGGCGCGGTTGGGGCGAGCGATAGCCGATGAGGATCAAATAAGTGTTGGGCGGACGGGTGACCTTGAGGCCCTTCAACAGCACCGGAGCGTCGGTGGCGTCGACGCCGTCGCCGCGCGGAGTCGGGCGCCCCTCCTCGGGGCGCTCGTCGAAGTCGGCCAGGTGGTATTTCTGGACCACCGGCCGCAAGACCGAGTCCGACCCAATGAGCCGCACCTGCGTGGCCAGAAACTGGTCGGCGTCGTTGAGCGGGGAGCGCAAAGCGTCCTGGCCGACAATGCCGGTGGGGACTTGGCGGTCAATATCGACGGTGGCAATGGATTCGTAGATCGGCGTGATCCGCTCCGAGATGATCAGCGTCGCCGCCACGCACGCCAGAACAAAGCCGGCGATCCGCCAGCGATGCCGCTTCAGGACCCACAGGTGGTGGGCGAGAGGAATGGCGGCCTCATCGCTTTCCGGCCCCCGGTTCTGGGAGGCGTCATAAGGGAGAATCCACCCCGGGATGGCGGGCGGGCCGGAGAGGGCATCGGCAGGAGCCGCCAACTGGCGGGCCGGTCTTTCGTCGGGAGCTGGGAGTCTCATCGGATGGAGTTGTAGACCAGAACGCCGGACAGCGTGCCGGCCCCGAAACTGGCGATCCTTTCGAGCGCCGTCATGCTGGCGCGGCGGGTGCGGTTGTCCGGGATGTAGAGGATGTCGTTGGCGACCAGAGGCACGTCCGGCGATTTGCGGTCCAGCATCTTGCGCAGCTCGATGGGGATTTCATTCTTCGCGCCGGAGGCCTCCCGCCGGTAGATATAAGCCTCTTTGCTGGCGAAAGGCAGCACACCCTCCGCCACCGCCAGCATCTCGAGAACCGTGGTTTCCGAAGCGCCCTGCACCGGGAAGCAGCCCGGCTTCTTCACATTGCCGAGCACGAAAATCTTGCCCATCTCCGGCACGCGAATTTCCTCCCCGCCGTGCAGCAAGATATTCAGCTCCGGGTCGGCCGCGTCAATGAGGCCCTTGACCGGAATGCGCCGGACAAGCGCCGCCGTCTGGCCGTCCTTGGCGGGCTGGCTGACCAGGATTTCCGCGCCCGCCGTGGCGCTGAGGCCGCCGGCGCGGGTCAGGGCATCGAGCAAGGTCAGCGGCCGCAGCGCTTGGAAAGTGATTTCATTCTTCACCGCGCCCGATACGCTGATGGGCCGGCTGTAATATTCCGCAATGGTCACCGTGACCAGCGGATCGACCAGAATCTGCTCCTGGCGCAGCGCTGCGGCGATCACGGTCTCGATCTGGGCGGGAAGCAGGCCTTCCGCCTTGACGGGATTTTGCAGCATGGGAAGGCGGATGTATCCCTCCGCGGTCACCCGAGCCGTGCGGGTGAACTCCGGGTGGTTGTACACCGAGACCGCGATCAGATCATTCGGCCCGACCCTTTGCACCGGCAGGTTGGCCCCGGCGGCGTCTCCACTGACAAC
>DASQHK010000406.1:0-3435 GCA_035632135.1 Bryobacterales bacterium | reverse complement strand
GTGCCCGGAGGGGGCGGAACGTACCGCGATCCCGAGTTCGTCAAGAACGGCGAGCGCGTCAAATACAAGGGCTTCAAGACCGATGCGGTCGGCGACTTTGCGATCGAGTTTCTGGAGAAGCACCACCAGCGCCCGTTCTTCCTGCAGGTGACCTTCTACGCGCCGCACACGCCCTACGAGTATCAGCCCGAGGCGTACCGCCAGTGGTACGCCCGCTCCAAATTTCCCTGCTTCCCCGACACGCCCATGAACCCCTGGCAGAATGCGGGGCTGGCCAAGATGCACGGGAGCCGCGAGGCGAAGCACGCTTACTCCGCGCTGATTACCGGGCTCGATCATAACGTGGGGCGCATTCTCAAGCGGCTGGAAAAACTCGGCGTCCGCGAGAACACCCTTGTCGTCTTTACCGCCGACCAGGGCTGGAATGCCGGCCACCACGGCGTCTGGGGCAAGGGGAACGGCACGATACCTCTCAATATGTACGAGGAGTCGCTCCGCGTGCCCCTCATCTGGAACCACCCTGGCCGCATCCGCGCCGGCCAGGCGCTGGCGCCGATGGTTTCCAACTACGATTTCTTCCCGACCATTTTGGATTATCTCGGCGTGCCCGCGCCGCGCGACGGGGTGAATCGTCCCGGCCGCAGTTACGCGCCGTTTCTTCGCGGGGAGTCGCCCGCCTGGCGCAACCGGCTCTACTTCGAATACGAATACGTGCGCGGGATTCGCACCGAGAACCTCAAGTACATCGAGCGGACGAAGGAATGGCCCAGCGAGCTTTACGACCTCGAGGCTGATCCCGGCGAGACGCGCAATGTTATCGACGATCCGAAACACCGCAAGCAGGTGGCGGCGCTGCGCCGGGACATGCGCGAATTTTTCCACGGGCGCGGCGCGCCGCCGCTCGAAGACTGGCGCTCCACCACCAGGCAGAGAATACCGACATACAAGAGGCTGTCGGACGGCCGGCAGTCTCCGTAAGGCTCGTTTCTTCGCACGGCTGGGAAGCTACAGCTCAACTCCCAGGGAGGCTTTCAGCTTGGAGAAGTCATACCACGGCTCACCGGCCTGCCGGTTGTGCTCCTCTGTGTTCTCAAGCAGTTTCACCAAGGTGAGCACTTGCTCGCGGCCGCCCCGGGTGCGCATCGCCTCGCGGGGCGTCTTGCCGCCCAGGGCGGGCAGCGGCGTGTCGGGCCACTGGCCGTAGTGCTTGTCTTTGTATTTCGTCAGGAGCTGCTGCTGGATCTCGAAGGGAATGGGGTTCTTCTCCGGCGGCGCGGGAGCGGAACCGGACTTGCGGATAGCCGCTTGGGCGCTGGTGAACTCGTCGCGCTTGTGGATCAGGATGCCCGGCGCCAGAGGTTCCAGCATCTTGCGGCCGCGCGCCAGGCGCTGGCGGGAGTTGCACTCCAGAACCAAGCGGCGGCCCTTCAGGCGGAGGCCTCCCAACAATCGAGTGGGCCGCTCCCCGGCGGCCGGCTCTTCAAACCAATCGAACCCGCTTGAAGGGTTGCGCTGGATCACCTCAAAGGCTTCCAGGCTCTTCACCAGGGCCGGCTCGTCCGCCGCTTCGTAGACTGCCTTCGAGAAAACCAGCGCGTCTCCTTCGGCATTGGCGAAGCGGATCGAGTCTCTCCATTCCTCGGAAAGCTCCGTGACCTTCCGCCGCAGCCGGTGGCTATTGGCGCGCAGGTATTCGGCCCAGTCCAACCTCGAGTGGCTTTTCGAGTGACCAATCCAATCCAGCAGCCTTTCCCGTATCGAAAGCGGGACCAGCAGGCCATCGGCGCTGAATTCCTTTCTGGTCTCGCAATCGATGACGCGGCTGAGGATGCAATCCCAGCGCACCAGCGTGTTCGAGGAGGACACGTCGTGCACAAAGAAGCTGTCGCCGATCAAGAGGTCGCGGACCTCGATTCCGGCGCCGGGCTCGATCCGCTCCACCTCGAACAGGCTGAAGCGGCTGCCAGACCACTGCTCGAGCAGCCGGCACTCCTGTGCAGTTAGATTCGAGCGATTCCTCTCCAGAAACTCGACAATGGCAGGCCGGCCAAAGCGCGGAAGCGCGTGGTCATGGATCAGCCAGTCCATCAGAACCATTGAGCTGGGCTCCGCATCGAAGGGCAGCGAGCGGCCAAAGCATTCCGATATGGCGTCAGCCAGCTCACGTTTCGATAGCTCGCGCTCTACAAAAGCGACCAGCCGGCGGCGAAGCCGGTTCTCTATGCTCTTCGGATCGGCGGCAGAAGCGGCAAGCTCGGGGGCAGGCGCTTCCGCAGGCCGGCGCTCGGCTTCCTCGTCCAGCAGCAGGTGGCATTTCTTATATTTTTTGCCGCTGCCGCACCAGCACGGCTCATTGCGCTGCGGCCTGGGACGACGCACGGCCTCGAGGGGTTCCTCGAAGTCCTCGTCTTCCGCGGGCGGGGTGCACATTTCGTAGATCGAGGGGCGCGGCGGGCCGGCGATCGCCTCCGGAGCCGCCGCGGGGGCCAGCGACAGCTCGCGAGTCTTCTTGCTGAGAACCGGCGAGAAGCGGGCGATCAGCGCCAGAACCATTGCCCGCGCCCCGCTGCCCTGGGTTTCGAGAATGGCCGAGGTTACCAGCAGGAAGAGAACCTCGCGGAGCTTCTTGTTCTTAACGCGCTCCAGGCCGTCGAGCAAACCGAACAAGGTGTCCCGCAGTCCTTCCAGGTCCGGCAACATCGAGAGCATCTCAGCGAGGCAGCATCGGAATTCCGGAGTGGCGTCTTTCCCGGCCTCCCGGATGGCTGCGCTGGTCTGCTGTGGATGCTTCTCCGCCATGCGGCCGACTGCCCACTGCGCGGCCTCCCGCACCCAGTCCTCTTCCGCCTGCAGGAATTCGAGCACGGCGGGCAGGAACGCGGGATCTCCGATTTCGCCGAGCAGGGCCAGGCTGGCCTCTGCAGGAAGGTCATCCTCGGGCGGGAGGTCGCCGTGCGACCACCCGCGCAACACGCCGATCAGCACCGGGGCGCAAGCGGCGCCGTATTGCAGGACTTGATCGACTGTCCGGCGATCCAATCCCTCCAGCGCGGAATATTGCACCTCGTGCGCCAAACGGTAGGGACGCAGCCGGTCGGTGACATTCTGCGGCCCGGCGGATCGGCGTTTCCGGAGCTCTGCGACGAGCAGCTCTAGCATCGCCGGGTCGGAGAGGTCCGCCAAGACCTTATCGCTGCCATCTCTCTTCGTGCGGCAAGCAGCGAAGTCGTTCCGAAAGCTCTCCAGGGAATCCTCGTCGGCGAGGACCTTTTGAAACGCCAGCTCCAGCAGGGCTTCGGAAAGCTGCGGCTGCTCTCCTCGCGCCTTCAGCATCTGGGCGAAAGCTAAGTAACATTGGTATGCGCAAGGGTGTGCTTCGAGGGCGCGCCAAAAGTATTGGGCCGACTGCTCCCACTCTGCCTGTTCCTGGTGAGC
>DASQHK010000405.1:0-4012 GCA_035632135.1 Bryobacterales bacterium | reverse complement strand
AATTGCCCCGAATGTAAAACCGCAGCGGCCAGTCCGCGCAGTGCCGGATGCCGACGCGCGTGGTCACCTCGACGGGCACGGCGCCGGCATCGGCGGCCCGCCTCACCACCAGCGGCCCGCGCGTCACGTCCTGCCCGTTATGCCTTCTCGTAATACCCATGGCCAGCGTCAGCTTGCCGGGTCCGGAAGCCAGGTTCTCCAGGCGCTTCACGCCGGGCCGCCGCCGGCGCATCTCCGCAAGGCCCAGCACCGGCTCGAGCGCCCGGATCAGCACGCAGCCCGCCTGGTCCGCCGGCTCCGCCACCAGGTTCAGGCACTCGTACATCCCATATATCAAGTAGACATAGGCGTGGCCGGGCGGGCCGAAAATCACCTGGGTGCGGTCAGTGACGCCGTGCCAGGCGTGCGCCGCCCGGTCGGCCAGGCCGAGGTAGGCTTCCGTCTCCACGATTTTGCCGGCGAGCACTCGGTTGCCGATGCGGTGGACCAGGTACGCGCCGAGCAGCTCGCGCGCCACCTGCTCGGTGTGACGGGCGTAGAACTCGCGGGGAAGGACGCTACTCCAACTTCCGGCCGAGGACCTCATTGACGACCGCCGGGTTCGCCTGGCCCCTCGTCTGCTTCATCACCTGGCCGACGAAAAATCCCAGCACGCCCTTCTTTCCGCCCTTGTATTGCTCCACCTGCTTGGGGTTTGCGGCCAGCACTCCATCGATGATTTTTTCCAGCTCCTCCGCGTCGCTGATCTGGGCGAGCCCTTCCGCCGCCATGATCTCGGCCGCCGCGCGGCCCGAAGCGAACATCTTGGCGAAAATTTCTTTGGCCAGCTTGCCCGAGATCGTTCCGGCGCTGATGAGGCGAAGCAGCTCCGCAAGCTGCCCCGCGCCGACCGGCGACTCCTCGATCGATTTGCCCGCGCCCTTGAGCGCGCCCGTCAGCTCGCCCATCACCCAGTTAGCGGCGGCCTTGGGCTCGCCGCTCGCCAGCGCCGCCTCCTCGAAGTAGTCGGCCAGACCCTGCGTCAGCGTCAGCACGCCCGCGTCGTACTCGGGAATCCCGTATTGCTCGACGAAGCGCTTGCGCTTCGCCCCCGGCAGCTCCGGCATGGAGGCGCGGATCTCCTCCCGCCAGGCGTCGCTCACCTGCAGCGGCAGCAGGTCCGGCTCGGGGAAATAGCGGTAGTCGTGGGCGTGCTCCTTCGAGCGCATCCCGGCTGTCTCGCCAGTATCTACGTTGAACAGCCGCGTCTCCTGGTGGATCGTCCCGCCGCCCTCGAGCACCGCGATCTGCCGCGCGATCTCGTAATCGAGCGCCTTCTGCAAATACCGGAACGAGTTCAGGTTCTTGACCTCGGCCTTGACGCCAAGCTTCTCCGCGCCGTGCAGCCGCACCGAGACGTTGGCGTCGCAGCGCAGGTGCCCCTTCTCCATGTCGCACGTCGAGACGCTGATGTACTGCATCACCTGCTTGATCTCGGTGACGTAGGCATAAGCCTCGGCCGAGCTGCGGATGTCGGGCTCGCTGACGATCTCGATCAGCGGCACGCCGCTGCGATTCAGATCGACGTAGCTGTAGCGGTCCGAGTCTTTGTAGCCGTCATGGATCGACTTGCCGGCGTCGTCTTCCAGGTGGACGCGCGTGATGCCGATGCGCTTCACCACTCCGTCCACCATCACGTCGAGCCAGCCATGCTCGGCGAGCGGCTTGTCGTACTGCGAGATTTGATAGCCCTTGGGCAGATCGGGATAGAAGTAGTTCTTGCGGGCAAAGCGCGAGCTGTGGCGCACCTCGCAGTTCAGGGCGAGCGCCGCGCGCACGGCGAGCGCAATGGCCTCGCGGTTCACCACCGGCAGCGCTCCCGGCAGCGCCAGGCACACCGGGCACACCTGCGTGTTGGGCGCCGAGCCGAAATCGGTCGCGCAGCCGCAGAACAGCTTGGTGCGCGTCATCAGTTGCACGTGCACCTCCAGCCCGATCACCGGCTCGTAGCGCGCCATCACTTCCGGCGGCGGCAGTACAGCCTCGGTCAAACCCATGCGTCAAGCTCTCTCCAGATTATAGCAGCCGAAAAACGGCGCTCTTTACCCCGCCTCGATGCCGCAACGCCCCAGAGGCCGCCCGCCCGAGCGTACCCCTTCCCCCCTTGGTTCCGAGCCACGACCGTGAGGGAGTGGTCTGCCGGTTAGCAAAACCGCTTGCCCCGCGCGCGGCTCTGCATCGGAGTCTCAGGGAGTGGCCTGCCGCCTTCGCAAAACCGCTTGCCTTCTCGCGCGGCGCTGCATCAAAGTTTTCCGGCCGCCCGCAAGTATGCCGCGCACCTATATTGACTTGTTTCCCGGGAATTTCGTATCATTAGTATGAAATTCACTGGCGCGCTTCGATGCTGTGGCTCGACCGGCTGGCAGCCGGCGTGCTCGCTCCCCTCGCCATGTGGGTGCTGGCGAGCGGTCTGGACGATCTTTTCCTCGACTACTGTTCCCTTTGGTTTGCGATAGCGGCGTGGCGGCGGCGGACGATGCCGGACCGCAGCGGCGAAGACTTACTTCGCGCCGCGACGCTCGCTGAAAAGAAGATCGCCCTCCTGATTCCGGCGTGGCGGGAAGACGCCGTGATCGAGCAGATGCTCGAGCGCAACCTGGCGGCGATCCGCTATTCGAACTACGAGATTTTTGTCGGGGTCTATCCCAACGACCTGCCGACCGTCGGGCGCGTGATGGCGGCCGAGAGGATAGGCGCGCGCGTGCGCCACGTGGCGTGCCCGCACGACGGGCCGACGTCGAAAGCCGATTGCTTGAACTGGATCTACCGCGGCGTGCTGGCCTACGAGGAGAGCACCGGGACGCGTTTCGACATCGTGATGCACCACGACGCGGAAGACTTGATCCATCCGGAATCGCTGTGGTGGATCAATCGCTACGCGGAGCATTACGACATGGTGCAGGTTCCGGTGCTGCCGCTCGAAACGCCGTTGTGGGAGCTGACGCACGGGACCTACATCGACGAGTTCGCCGAATCGCACCTGAAGGAGCTGCACACCCGGCAGAAGCTGGGAGGATTCCTGCCGTCCTGCGGGGTGGGGACGGCGTACCGGCGGCGGGCCCTGGACCGCCTGGCGTGGAATCACGGCGATCAACTGTTCGAGCCGTCGAGCCTGACCGAGGATTACCAGATCGGGCTCGAGTTGCATCGCCTCGGGTGCTCACAGATTCTGCTGGACGCGAGAAAGCTCGGCGACGGGAAAACGCCGGGGGCGACGCGCGAGTATTTTCCACGGCGGGCCTGGAGCGCGGTGCGGCAGCGCGGACGGTGGGTGGCGGGAATTGCGCTGCAATCCTGGCACGAGATCGGCTGGAACGCGGGGCCGGGCCAGCTCTATTGGATGTGGCGCGATCGCAAGGGACTGCTCGGAAATCCGCTGACCATTCTGGCAAACTTGATTTTTCTGTGCGGCCTGGCGGGATGGATCACCGCGCGGGCGACGCGCAGCGCGTGGGCCATGGGCGAGATGCTGGCCCGCCGGCCGTGGCTGGTATGGCTGCTGGCGATTAACACCGCGCTCATCTTGGTGCGGCTGGGGTCCCGCGCGGCGTGCGTGGGCTCGGTGTATGGGTGGAAGCACGCGGCGATTTCGCCGCTGCGCTCCGTATGGGGCAACGTGATCAATTTTGCGGCGTGCGTGCGGGCCGTGGGGTTGTTTGCCGAAGCGCGAGTGCGGCGGCGGCGGGTACGGTGGGCCAAGACGGAGCACAGCTATCCGCAGCCGGTGGCCGCCCAGCGCCGGCGGTTGGGCGAAGCGCTGGTCGAGCTGCGCATGCTGCCGCTGGCGCAAGTGGAACAGGCGCTCCGGTCGCTCGGTCCGGGCGAGCGGCTGGGCGAGCGGCTGGTGCGGCACGGGGCGCTGTCGGAGTTCATGCTCTACACGGCGCTCGGCATCCAGCAGGGGATTCCGTTTGAGCCGCTCGAGCCGCACAGCGTGGACCGCGGGGCCATGGACGAGGCGATGGGCCGGCTG
>DASQHK010000404.1:0-4835 GCA_035632135.1 Bryobacterales bacterium | reverse complement strand
CACCGCGAGATCCATTTCCATTGGCGCGAGGGCAGCGTGCTCGCCGACGGCCTGCCGGGCCCGCATTCGGCGGCCCTCGACGCCATCTACCAGGACGCGCTCGACATCGATTACGCCGCACTCTCGGCCGAGCAAGACCGGGCCATCGCCGCGCTGCGGTCCGGGGTAGTCCGCGTGCGCACGCCCGCCGGCGCCGACCTGCGGTTTCGCGTCGGCGAGCGGCCCTTCAACAAGCAAGACGGCGACGCCTCGCCGGCGCGCATGGCGCGGGCGCGCGTGCGCGTGGACCGCGAGATCGAATTGCCGGCCGGCGTGCTGCGCGTGGCCCCGCTCGAAGAAACGGTGAATGGCCGCATCGTCATTTCCACCGCCCGCTTCGGCAATGAGATCGCGCGCGACGTGAGGCTCGAAATCCAGAGCGGCCGCGTCGTGCGAATCGAGGCCTCGCAGAACCTGCCGACCGTTGAAGCGGCGCTCGATGCCGGCGGCAGCGCGGCCCGCCGCTTCCGCGAGTTCGGCCTCGGATTCAATCCCAAGCTTCACGCGCCGCCGGGGAGCCACACCCTTGCCTACTACGGCTATGGTGACGCCGTGGTTCGCCTCAGTCTCGGCGACAACCAGGAAGTGGGTGGCGCCGTGCGAGGCGGTTTCGTCCGCTGGTTCTTCTTCCCTGATACGACGATCGAGGTGGATGGCCGCACCCTGGTTCGCAACGGCCGTCTCGTTCGAGAGAAGCGCTGAGCTACTTATCAGCGACCGCCCGGATCGACCAGGCGCCGCCGGCGCGCCCCATTTGCCAGTTGCCGCTGGCCATGCTCTTGGCGGCGGCTTCGAACAGCTCGCTCATGGGCACCGGCGCTGCGGGGGTGAGGTGCGCGGTCCAGGTTCCTCTAAACTCGCGGCCACCCTCGACTCGAGCCCGCCAGCCGCCCTCCCAGCGATCCGCCGCCTTGGCGGCTGACCACGTCCCGGCCGCGATCGGCTTGCCCGCCGCGTTCAGCAGCGCCCACGCCCCGAACGCGGTGTTGGGGGCTTTCCCGAGCTGTGCCGTCCAGCTTCCGGCGAGCGTGGCGCCCTGCGCCGTGGCGGCGAAGGTTCCGTGCCACCGGGCCGGTTGCGCCGGCGCGACCGCCGCCAGGCAGAGCAACAGAGCGGTGACGCGGGCGACGGCGCGCATAGCACTATGGTAGCCCCGCCGGACCGCCGATAGATGGGACGTGGAGTGGCTTGCCGCTGGACTGCTGGCCCTGACAGCCCTGTTTCTCGCCGCCGCGATTCTCAGCGGCTGCCAGAGAAGCAAGCCCCGTGTCGTGCGCCTGGTTCCGTGGGAGCCTCCCGCCGCGGCAGCGGTCTGCGCAACGAACCTGCCGCCCGCCTCGAAGCTGGCGTTCGCCGACGCTGCCCTCGCCGAGTGCCTCCACCGGGCGGTCGTGCGTCTCCATCTGTTGCAACAGCTTGACGCGCGCCTCCCTGGACCGGCATCATGGCCGCATGCACGGCAAGTCTTCGATGGCGTTCGTGCTCGGCGCGTGGCTGGCCGGCACCCTGTTCATGTGGGCCGTGGCCACACAGAATTTCCGGCTGGTCGATCGGCTTCTCGCTTCCCCCTCGCCCCAGTTCAGCGCCCACGTCGCGCCGCTGCCTCCGGGTGACGCGCGCCTTCTGATGCGCTACCAGGCCTCGGAGGTCAATCGCCTGTTCTTCGATCGCTGGGGCTGGACGCAACTGGCGCTGGGCGTGATTCTGCTGGGAATGGCGTGGCGCGGCTCGGCCGACCGCCCGCTCCGCATCGCCGCCTTGCTGATGCTGCTGATCGCCGCCGGGCTGCAGCTCGGCGTGGTGCCGGAGACCATCCGCCTGGGCCGCCTGCTCGACTTCGTCCCTCACTCGCCGGGAAGCTTGGGGCCGCCGGAGGTCGCGCCGTTCTGGCGGCTGCATACCGCCTACACGGCGCTCGACATGCTCAAGTTCCTGCTGGGGGTTTTCGCCGCCACCCGGCTGCTGCGGGGCGGCCCCGGCTAACTAACTTTCGGCCAGCTCGACCGCGTCAATCACCGCAATTACCGCCATGTCGATGGGCGAGCCCGGCCTCTCCACGCTGGTCATGGCGCTCCAGCCTTCGGTCACTACTAATACCTTATCGCCCACGCCGGCGTCCACCCAGTCGAGCGCCACCACCGCCTCGCCGCGGTCTTCGCCTTCGAGCGACAGCGGCTGCACCAGCAGGACCTTGCGCCCCTCGTGGCTGGCGTGCTTGCGGGTCGCCACCAGCTCGCCGATAACACGGGCGATGATCATTCTCTTTCATCCCTCCGTCGCCGGGCCTCCGAGGTGGATGGAATCGACAATGCCGACCACGGTGGCGTCGGTGGGCACTTCGCTCGGCAGAAACGGGAAGCTCGATTCCCGGCCGCGGCACCAGTAGACGGTCTCGCCGGCGCCCGCCCCGACCGCATCCACGGCGACGAGCTTGCGGCCGCGAGGTTTGCCGTCTTTGGTGATGGGCTGGAGCAGCAGCAGCTTCGAGCCTTCCAGGTTGGGTTCTTTGGCCGTGGCCCAGACGCGGCCGACCACGCGGGCGAGGAACACAGCTAGCCGCCCTTCCGCGGCGTGGCTTTGCTGGTGGTTTCTGGGCCGCGCTGCTCCTGGCTGTCCAGCTCGACGTTGTCGATGATCCCGACCACGGCCGTGTCGACCGGGCAGTCCTTGCAGCCGAACGCCATGCGCGCGGAGCTGCCGGCGACCGCCAGCACTTTCTCCCGGAAGCCGGCCCCCACCGTATCCACTGCTACGACATAGCCGGCCTCGTCCGCGCCCTCCGGCGACACGTGGCGCAGCACCAGCAGCTTCTTGCCTTCCAGGCGCGGGTCCTTCCTGGTGGCGACAACGGTGCCGACGACGCGGGCCAGCAGCATGGGCGAGAACGCTCCTAGCGGGCCGGCGCGGCCGCGCCGGACTTGCCGATGGGCAGCACGTCTTCCAGGCTCTGGTGCGGGCGCGGGATCACGTGCACGGCGATCAGCTCGCCCACCCGGCGCGCCGCGGCGGCTCCGGCGTCGGTGGCGGCCTTGACGGCGGCCACATCGCCGCGCAGCAGCACCGTCACGTAGCCCGACCCGATCTTCTCCCAGCCCACCAGCGTGACCTTGGCGGCCTTCACCGAGGCGTCGGCGGCCTCGATCATCGCCACAAGGCCGCGTGTCTCTATCATACCCAGTGCTTCACCCATTCCCCCTCCTCGCTATTTCTTCGCCCGCAGCGCTTCATCCACCAGCGCAATCAGCTCCGAGCGGGTCACGTAGTAACGCTCCTCGGCGCCCGCAGACGCGCCGGCGGGCGCTCCGCAAGACGCGCCTTCGCCCGCCCCCGCTTCCTCCGCCACCACCGGGCAGCCCGGCTCCACTCCTGCCCGCGCCTTCACACCGTAGCGGGTGCGGGAATCAAACAGCTTGTGGACCTCCTCCCGAGGCAGAACCGTAGCCCCGCCGAGCAGTTCGGCCACCAGGTTGATCCGCGCGAAGTGCTCCACCGTCTCCATCCGAAAAAACGCTTTCCACACATCTTCCCCGTAGCAGACCGCGCCATGGTTGGCCATCAGGATCGCATCATACTTGGGGATGAGCGGCAGCATCGGCTCGGTCAGCGCCGGCGTGCCCGGCAGCCCGTAGGCAGCCAGCGGCACGCAGCCCAGGCCGATGATCACCTCCGGCAGCAAGGCCTGATTGAGCGACCGGCCGGCCGTGGCGAAGCCCGTGGCCACCGGCGGGTGGGCGTGCAACACGCTGCTCACATCCGGCCGCATCTTATAGATCGTGAGATGCATCAGGATTTCGGAGGTCCCCTGCAGCCGCCCCTCGAGCTTGTTGCCCTCGTAGTCCATGATGATCAGGTCGTCGGTGTGCATCATCCCCTTGCAAACGCCGGTGGGCGTGGCCAGAATGCGCTCGCGGTCCAGGCGGATGGAGATGTTGCCGTCGTTGGCCGCGATCCAGCCCTTCTGATGGACGAGGCGCCCGACCTCGATGATGTCCTGCCGATACTCCCGCTCCGTCTTCACCATGGGAATTTTGTATCGTAGCGTGCCGG
Organism: Bryobacterales bacterium; assembly: GCA_035632135.1. Classification (GTDB taxonomy): domain Bacteria; phylum Acidobacteriota; class Terriglobia; order Bryobacterales; family JACQDG01; genus DASQHK01. The sequence goes on along the minus strand of DASQHK010000404.1, from coordinate 749 downwards.
TGGGAGCGTTGTAAAGATTGGGAAGTTGGTGGACGGCAAGGGATTCGAACCCTCGACCCCGGCGTTGCGAACGCCGTGCTCTCCCAACTGAGCTAGCCGCCCACCTGGGTCACGTTTTTACTATAGCACGCGGCTGGGAAGCGCGAACGCCCTGCAAGCGCGCGCGAAGTTGCGCCCGCGGTACCTAGAACTCCAGCGTCTCGATCATGCTGTCAATCTGCCGCTCCAGGCTCGTCTTCCGCCTCTGCAGCTCTGCCTGGCGGTCGCGCAGGGTTGCGAGCTGCGTCTCCTGAGCGGCCAGGCGCTGCGCGTACTCCTGCACGCGCTGCTGCTGCCCGTTCACCTGGTTCAGGCTGCCGATGTTCTGGCGCAGCCGCTGCTGGTCCTGAAACAGCTCCTGGATCTGCCTTTCCACGCTTTGCATCTCGTTCTGCGCGCCGGCGAGCTGCTGCTTGAGCTGCGCGAGCGGCTCGAGCTTCTTGCGCGCCGCGGCATCGAGGTCCCGGTTGCGCACGTAAGTGAACAGCACGTCGGGCGTCAGGTTGGTCACCGCGACGGTGTTTTCGATGACGCGCTCTTCGGTGACGGGAAACTTCTGGGTCGCCCCAGCCGCGAGCTTCACCTCGAAACGGTAGGTATTGGCAGTGGTTTCCGCCGGCGTCATGCTGACCAGCTTATACTCGCGCCGCACCGGCGTCTCGAGGAACAGGGTCTTCCCCCGCTGGTCCACGTTTCGGATAGTAAACGTT
>DASQHK010000403.1:0-1723 GCA_035632135.1 Bryobacterales bacterium | reverse complement strand
CCCGCGGCACGAGATGCCCCTCGGCGTCGTGCTCGTAACCTCCGTAATACAGATCCGGTGTAATGCCTGGCACCGCCATCAGTTCCTCGGTCTCTTCAAAAGACGCATGGGAAGGCTGAAAAGTCGAAGCGGGGTTCGCCGAAATCGCCACGTTGAGCGGCTGGCTGCGCCGGGAAACGATGGCCGCAGCGATCGCCTGGGCGCGATCGGGGCCGGCGCCCAGCGCCGCCAGCAGCCGGAACAGCTCCTCGACGGGCGCACCGTTGAGGTTGAGCTTCGCGGTTTCCGGCACCACTTCCACCAGGGCTTCGCCGCTGGGAAACGAGAAGGGCATCACCGCGGTCGCCGGAGTGTAGCGGAACGGCGCGTTGGCCGGCGGCGTGTTGTCCATGCCCCACAGCATGTAGAGAATGCCGCGTTCCACACCGGCCTCGGCCAGATAATAGGCGCGCAACCCGTCCACGGCCGTCGAGGTGCGTTCCACCTCCCCGCGCACCGTGTTGGCCAGCGCAAAGGCAATAGCCGCGAGCGCGGCCGAAAGCCACAGCACCGCCAGCAGCGCCCCGCCTTTATTCCTGCGCATCCCCATACTCGAGAGCCGGGTCGCGGTTCACATGCACCGCCGCCGTCACCGACACCGGTTTCAGGCCGGCCGCGTTCGCATCGAGCGGCGCCATCTCGATGCGAATCGCCAGCGGCCAATTAGGAAAGATCCAGTTGGATGCCCACTGCTCCTGTTCCTGGTTGGGCGGCCGCCCCAAGTAGGAGAAGCGGCAGGAGGCCAGGCGATCTGCCAGCACGAACGAACTCGCGCCGATCGTTATCGGAACGAACCGCTGCGTCTGGACGCCCAGCTCGGGGTCCGGCCCGAAGCCCCGGCAAAAGATTCCCGCCGAGCGCGGCCCCGTGTAGGGGTTTTCGTTCACCACCAGGCGCACGCCGCGCCCTTCCTCGCCGGGAATCACCTGGAATTCGAGAACCTGCGGCAGCCCCCGCGCTGCGCCCGCCAGTGAGTACGTGGAAACGAAGCGCATGGCTTGCCCGCGTCCCTCAAAAAACGGAACGCGCTCGCCCGCCGCACCCGAATCCGGCGCAAACACAGCCATCACCGGCACGAATCCGGCCAGTTGCTGCTCGAGGATGCGTTCAGTCCCCGCCACCCGCCGGTTGTCCATCAGCTTGCGGTTGGCTTTGTCCAGCGCGCTCATTCCCACGCGCAGCGCAAACAGAATCGCCAGGCTGAGCAGGCTCAGCAGCGAGACCGCGATCAGCACCTCGATGAGCGTAACGCCCGCGCGTTTCATGGCTTGTAGTTCTTGAGGGCTTCTAGATCGCCCTGGCGCAACTGCCGCCGCCGGAAGGCGTCCAGCGTGAAAGTGCGGCGTTTGACGCCGGCTATCCACCAGACTTCCAGTTCGATGCGTTCGAGCACCGCGGTGCCCGCGCCACGGTTCACGGGCATTTCAAACGGCGTCACACGCGCCCGCCAGCCGGCCTCGGCGCCGCCCATCGCCGCCGGGTCGAAACCGCCTTCGACAACGGAAAATTGCGGGATCGTCCGGTCCACCAGCAGCGCGTCCATTTTGGCTCGCGCCACCAGCGCCACGCGGTCGTAATCCGTCAGGCGCGCCGCGTTGCGCATCGACGTGGAAATGGCCGAGAGCAGCCCCACCACCGCCACTCCCAGGATCACCGTGGCCACCAGCACTTCGAGCAGCGTGAA
>DASQHK010000402.1:0-2685 GCA_035632135.1 Bryobacterales bacterium | reverse complement strand
AGCTTGGCGCGTGCGGCCTCCAGGTCGGCGAGAGACTGAGACACAAGGCACCTCCTCTTCTGAGTATATGCATATACTCAGAGAAGGCGCAATTCCAGCCCAACTCGCAGACCGTCCATTCTTATGTCGCGCACCCCCGCGCGGCCGCTCGCCCTCCCCCCTGTTCTCCCGTGCTATACTGCCGCCCCGTAGGAGCCCTTCATGCGGCATTCCCTCACAATTCTTTTGTTAGCGGCCGCCGCGCTGGCGTTCCTGGCCACGCGCCCCGGCCGCAGCCTCCAGAGCGTCGCGCCGCCCGCCGGCGCGGTGCGCGCCCTCACCCTGGAATTCGGCGTCAAAGACGGCGTCCCCACGCGCTGGGATGGCTCGGTCTCTCTCTCCGAGGGAACCATCGTCAAGCTACGCGGCCATCACTTCACCGAGAAAGACTCCCTCGGCCCCGGCAACAGTTGGCAGGCTGCCACCACCGCCTGGCCCATCGCCACCGGCGGCCTGCACCCCAATTCCCTGCCCGACCCCTACGCCACCCGCGTCATGACCATCGGCGTCACTGTGTATTACCAAGCTCCAGATGACGCCCTGCTGCGCGTCACCACCGCGCCCGGCAACTTCGAGTTCCGCCTGCGCGATGTCCCCGAGTCCGCCCCGCTCGAATTGATGACCTCGCGCGTGCAAGTCTTCCGCGTGCCGGCTGTCGGCGAGATCACCGGCCCCGGCTACGAGGACGACTATCCCTCCGTCGCCGTCGATAAATCCGGCGCGCCGTGGGTGGCCTGGACCGGCTATCGCAACCAGGGCGACGAGATCTTCCTGCGCCACGCCGGCGCCGAGCCGATGAAAGTCACCGAGCGCCCCGGCGATCTGTTTGCCACGGCAATTGCCATCGACGGCCGCGGCCGCGTCTGGGTCGTCTGGTCCGAGCACCAGGGCGCCGACTGGCATCTCCTGGCCCGCAGCTACGATGGCCGCTCCTGGAGCCGCATCGAGCCGCTCACCACCGGCCACGGCAACAACCTGTTCCACCGCCTCGCCGCCGACTCGCGCGGCAACCTGCACCTGGTCTGGCAGGCCTTTCGTGGCGGCCGCTCCGACATTTTTCTGAAATCGCTGCATGGCGATCGCTGGTCCGCCGAAATCAATCTCAGCGATCCCGCCCGCGACGCCCGCGCCGACGATTGGGCTCCCGCCGTCGCCGCCGACCGTTCCGGCACGGTGTGGGCCGCCTGGGATAGCTACGCCGGAGGCAACTACAACGTCCTGCTGCGCCCGGTCCGCAACGGCAAAGCCGGCGAGCTGATCCACGTCACCGATTCTCCCCGCTACCACGCCACGCCCAGCCTCGCCGTCGACGCCCAGGACCGCCTTTGGATCGCCTACGACGAGGCCGAGGAAAACTGGGCCAAAGATACCGGCTTCCTGCTCAACGGCGGCGCCGGCATCTACCAGTCGCGAAAAATTCGCTGCGCCATCTATGCCAATGGCCGGTGGCTCGCGCCGCGCGCCGACATCAACCAGGCGATGCCGCCGGGCGTGCGCCGCTACGTGCAAACGCCGCGTCTGGTTCCCGGCGGGGCACCCTCTGGGCCCGGCCGCATGTGGGTCTTCTTCCGCCCGCGCACCTCGGCCATGCTGCCGCAATCGCTGTGGGCGGCCGGCGGCAAGTGGGAAGTCCTCGCTACCTATTACTCAGGAGATCACTGGTCGCCGCCGGTCACCCTCCCCGAGAGCGTCGGCCGCAACGAAGGTCCCTTCGATGCGGCGGCCGCCCCGGATGGCCGCGTCTGGGCCGCCTGGGTCACCGACCACCGGCTTTACGGCGGCCCCAACTTCGGCCACGAGCCGCAGAAGAACGACATTCTCACCGCCACGCTCCCTGTCCCCGGCGCAAGCGCGTCCGCCGCCCCGCCCGAACTCGCCGCCCGCTCCGCCGAGCCTCCTGCAGCCCTTCCCGTCGAGCCCCGCGAGAAGGCGCAAATCGCCGCCCTGCGCCGCTACGCCATCACCGCCGCCGGCAAAACCTACAAGATCTACCGCGGCGACATGCACCGCCATACCGAAATCTCCCTCGATGGCGCCGGCGACGGCAGCCTCTTCGACGTCTACCGCTACATGATGGACGCCGCCGGCATGGACTGGTTCGTCAACACCGATCACCAGTCTGGTAACGATCAGGAATACACATGGTGGCGCATCGAAAAGTCCGAGGACATGTTCTACGTCTCCGGCTACTTCGTCCCCCTGTTCGGCTACGAGCGCAGCGTCAGCTATCCCAACGGCCACCGCAACGTGGTCTTCGCCCATCGCGGCGTCCGCACGCTCCCCATCGAGGCTTCCGAGCGCCGCCCCGACGGCCACACCGGCCCCATTCTCTACCCTTACCTGCGCAAGAACAACGGCATCGCGTCCTCGCACACCTCCGCCACCGGCATGGGCACCGACTGGCGCGACAATGATCCCGGCCTCGAGCCCATCGTCGAAATCTTCCAGGGCGCCCGCGTCTCCGCCGAGCACGAAGGCGCGCCGCTCGCCGCCAGCAAAGACCGTGAGGACCTCTGGGCCGGCGGCTACCGCCCCGCCGGCTTCGTCTGGAACGCCTGGGCCAAGGGCTACAAGCTCGGCGTCCAGGCCAGCTCCGACCACACCGCCACCCACACCTCCTACGCCTGCCTGCTCGCCACCGACTAC
>DASQHK010000401.1:0-10170 GCA_035632135.1 Bryobacterales bacterium | reverse complement strand
GGACTGCTGGGGCGCAGCGGGAAATTCTCGCCGGCTTCGAGCGGCGCGGCCAGGCTGCCGTAAACCTCATCGGTCGAGACGTGGAGGAATCGCGGCGTCTTGGACTGGCGCGCCGCTTCGAGCAGCGTAAAAGTGCCGCGGAGGTTGGTTTCGAATGCAGGGCTGGGGGCAAGGATGCTGCGGTCCACGTGCGACTCGGCGGCAAAGTGGACCACCGCGTCCGGCCGCTCGGCGGCAAACAGCTCCGCCACCAGCGTGGCGTCACAGATGTCGCCCCTCACAAAGCGATAGCCCGGGAGGTTCTCGATGTCGGAGAGGTTTTCAAGATTGCCGGCGTAGGTCAGCTTGTCGAGGTTGAGGATGGAATCGGAGGGATGCTCCGCGAGGTAGCCCCGGATGAAATTCGAGCCGATGAATCCGGCCCCGCCGGTGACGAGGAGCTTCACTTGTGCTGCGTCTCCCAGTCGTAGTTGAGGTCCGGGTCGTTGTAAGCGAGACGGCCCTCGTCCTCCGGGTTGTAGAAACGATTGGTGACGTAGACCAGCACGGCGGAATGCGGGCCGATGACCTTGTAGCCGTGGCCGACGCCCGGCGGGATGAGAACCTGCCAGGGCTGGAGCGTTCCGATGAAGAGCGTATTACAGGCGCCGAAGGTCGGCGAGCCGACGCGGAAATCGAACAAGCAAACCTGGAGCTGGCCCTCGACCGGCGCCCACAGATCGCTCTGCTCGAAATGGTAATGCAGGGCCTTGATGGTGCCGGGGTAGCTGAGAGCGCAGGAAACCTGGATCGTGGCGCTTCCGAGTTCAGCGGCCAGCCCCCGATCCTGCCGCATCACTTCGAGAAAATAGCCGCGGTCGTCCGGCCAGAGCTGTAACGGCTCGATGCGGACGCCATGGATCAGCCCTGCCGAATCGGGCTGGCGAATCAAATGGCCGGTGTCATGGCGGGGCCGGAGCAGCACGGCCAGACGCAAGCCGTTGCGCTCGCCGAGCGGGCGGGCTGCCTGAAGGCCGGTGATGGCTGCGCCGCTCATGGCGCGCTCCCCTCGGAGGCGACCAGGTCGTGGTCGATCTTGTTGGCCCCGTTTTCCGCCACCAGGTTGGTGGCGCGGCGCAGGGAATCGACGGTGCCGGCGTCGGTCCACCAGCCCTGGAGGAAATCGTAAGTCATGGAGCCTTCGGCAATGTAAGCGTTGTTCACGTCCGTAATCTCAAGCTCCCCGCGGTGCGACGGCTGCAAGCGCTTGGCCTTCTCAAACACGGTGGCGTCGTAAAAATAGATGCCGGTGACGGCGTAGTTCGATTTGGGATGCGCCGGCTTTTCCTCAATATTCACGATGCGGTCGCCCGAAATTTCAGCCACGCCGAAGCGCTCGGCATCCGTCACTTCCTTGAGCAGGATCTTGGCGCCGAAGGGCTGTTTCTGGAAATCGTCGGCCGCGCGCCGGATGTTATTTTCGATAATGTTGTCGCCCAGGATGACGCACACTTTATCGCCGTCGGAGAAGTGCTCGGCAAGCGAGAGGGCGTCGGCGATGCCGCCCTCGCCTTCCTGGTAGGTGTAGTCGAGGTGCTTGAGGCCGAACTCTTTGCCGTTCGAAAGCAGGCGCAAAAAGTCGCCCGAGTTTTTGCCCCCCGTGACGATCATGATGTTGCGGATGCCGGCGTTGACCAGGGTCTCGATGGGGTAGTAGATCATGGGCTTGTCGTAGATGGGGAGCAGGTGCTTGTTGGTGATCTTAGTCAGCGGATACAGCCGGCTGCCTGTCCCGCCCGCCAATACGACACCCTTCATTGACACCTCGCCGACCGCACCCGGCGCGTCCGGCCCGCGGTCCGATTCACAAACTTCTTCATGATACAATAACGAATCCCGCAGAAAAACCGGATCGGCGCCGATGCCGCGAGCCGGCGGATGGACTGGCGAACCCCGGTCGAATCTCGCAGGCAGTGCGGGAAATGAATCGAAAACAGGAACGGCCTGATGAAACATTACCGCTGGGAACATGTCACACGCGAGCAGATGAACCCGCTGTTCGCGCGCCAGGTGGTGCACGGGGAGCGGCTCACCCTGGCCCGCGTGCACTTGAAGAAAGGCTGCAAAGTTCCGCTGCACAGCCACGAAAACGAGCAGATCAGCAACGTGATCGAGGGGCGGCTGCGCTTTGAGATTGGTGGCGAGGAAAAGATCGTGGGTCCGGGCGAACTGATCCACATTCCGGCCCACGTGCCGCATCTTGCTGAAGCGCTGGACGATTGCGTGTGCCTGGACATCTTCACACCCCTCCGCGAGGACTGGATGCGCGGCGATGACGCGTATCTGCGCCGCTAGCACCTCTCGCCAATGGACCTGGGCCTAAAAGATCGGGTGGCGCTGGTCGCTGCCTCCAGCCGCGGTTTGGGTCGGGCAGCGGCCGAGGCGCTGGCGGCCGAGGGCGCCCGGCTTGCCCTATGTGCAAGAAACGAAAAGGTATTGGCGGCGACGGCGGAGAGTATCCGGCAGCGCTTCGGCGTGCCAGTGCTCGATCGTGCCCTGGACGTGACCGACCGTGACGCTGTAAAAAAATTCGTAGATGCAACCATAGAGCGGTTCGGACGCGTCGATATCGGTATCGCCAACGCGGGAGGTCCGCCCTCCAAAGCGTTTGCCGATACTGCAATCGAGGACTGGGAGCAGGCGTTCGCGCTCAACTTCATGAGCACGCTGTACCTGGTGCGGGAGCTGTTGCCGCACATGCAGAAGCAAAAGTGGGGCCGCATCATTACGATTACCTCCATAACGGTGAAGCAGCCGACCGAGGGGCTGATCTTGTCAAACGCGATTCGCGCGGCGGTCGCCGGGCTGGTGAAGAGCCTGGCCAACGAATATGCCGCCGACAACATACTCATCAACAATGTTTGCCCGGGCTTTACGGCCACCGACCGGCTGCACGAGGTGGCAACGGCGCAGGCGGCGGCCCAGGGCGTAACGCGGGAAGAGATTGTGAGCCGCTGGAGCCGGAACATCCCGCTCGGGCGGCTGGGCCGCCCCGAAGAGTTCGCCTCCGTGGTGGCGTTTTTGTGTTCGGAGAAGGCCAGTTATGTGACAGGCGCCAGCATTGCCATCGATGGCGGTGTGGTGAAGGGAATATTGTGAGCGGCAACCGTTTCCAGAGCGGTCGCAGCTCCATAACCGTTTAAGCTTTATGCGTGTATCAGTACTTATCCTATTAGCGGCGCTGCCGGCCTTAGGGGCAGATTTTCAGAACTTCCAGGCGGCGCGCCTGGTCATCGGCCAAGTCAGTTTCACTCGGGAGGATCCGACTTCCACGCAAACGGTCCTGGGTGGCGCCGGCGGCGTGGCGGTCGCCGGGAGCCGGCTTTTCGTCGTCGACAGCAACCGGATCGGGGCCAATCCGGCGAACAACCGGGTGCTCATCTATAACAGCCTGTCGAGCTTTGTGACCCCTCCGGACGTCGAGATTCCACAGGGGGCCAACTGTCCGGCCTGCGTGGGATCGCCCGACACCGTGCTCGGCCAGCCGGACTTCGCGACCTTCACCGCTGGGCTCCAGACCGGCTTGAACAATCCCACGGCGGTGGCGAGCGACGGCGCCCACCTGGCGGTGGCCGACACCGACAACAACCGGGTGCTGATCTGGAACACGATTCCGTCAGGCAACAACACGCCGCCGGACGTGGTGGTGGGCCAGCCGGATTTCAAAACCAACCTGCCCACCACCAGCCAGACCGGGCTGCGCGGCCCGCAGGGGGTGTGGTTCGCCAATGGCAAGCTGATCATCGCCGACACGCAGAATGCGCGGGTGCTGATTTACAACTCCATCCCTTCGGCCAACGGGGCCAAGGCCGACATCGAGCTGGGCGAGCCCGACTTCACCACGCGCCCCTCGCCCAACCTGAATGATTCGAATGTCAAGCCCACCGCCAGCAGCATGCTCGATCCCACTTCGGCCACTACAACAGGAAACAAGCTGATCGTGACCGACCTGGGGTTTAACCGGGTGATGATTTTCAACAGCTTCCCCAACTCCAACAATGCCGCCGCCGACGTGGTGGTGGGCCAGCCGGACATGAACTCCGGCGCATACAACAACAGCGGTCCCAACTCTCCTCTATGCGCGCCGCTCCGCAAGGATGACCAGGGCAACAACGTGTTTCCGTCGCGGTGCCTGGCGACGCTGAGCTTCCCGCGCTTCGCGCTCTCCGACGGCACGCGGCTCTTCATCGCCGATGGGGGCAATGACCGCGTGCTGATTTACAACGCGCTGCCGACAGCCAACGGCCAGGCCGCCGACGTGCTCATCGGCCAGCCCGACCCCACGCAACTGGCCGAGGACCTGGAGGGGGCCGAGGCTCTCCGAACGCCGAGCGCCCTGGCCTGGGACGGCGCGAATCTTTACGTGGCGGATCCCTTCAATCGCCGGATCTCGGTGTTCACGCCGGCCGAGCAGATGATCTCGCCGGGGGGCATCGTCAACGCCGCCAGTTACGCTGTGCACGCCGAGGGCACGGTGACGCTCGATGGCACGCCGGTCACCGGCGACAACGTCAAGCTCACCATCAACGGGACCGACTACACTTACACCATCGCCGACGGCGATACGCTCCAGACCATCAGCGACGCGCTGGTCCACCAGATCAACGAGGACCCTGGCGACCCGAACGCTTACGCGCGGCCGTTTCCGTCCGACGGAACTTACGCCACCGGAGGGGTGAAATTTGACGGCGACATCCGGGGCGGCGACGTCATCACCGTCACGGTCAACGGCCGCAGCTATAACTACACCGTCGCGCACGACGATACAGTGCCGGGCTTGGTCTACAACTTCATCGACATCATCAACAACCAGAACCACGATCCCGACGTCTTCGCCGACCCCGACCCAACGGATCAGACCATCCTGCGGCTGACGGCGCACCAGGTGGGCGAGCCGGGCAATAACATCGCCTACTCGGCCAGCGTGAGTTTTGGCGCCCATATTCTGGCCACCCCCGAGGGTGGCACGCTCAGCGGCGGCAAGTACAAGCAGAACATCACGCTGGTGGCGATTTCGGCGGGCAGCGACGGCGATAACATAACCTTCAGCGTGACGCCGAGCAGTACGAACATTACGGGCACGACCAGCGGCGCGAATCTCTCCGACGGCAACGACGCCACCGAAGCGCCGCCGGGCACCCAGATCGCCATCTTCGGCCAGAACCTTGCTGCGAGCAGCGCCACGGCCGATCTTTCGAGCGGCTCGCTGCCGCGGTCACTGGGCGGCGCCGCGGTCTACATCAACGGGATCCAGGCGCCGCTGTACTTTGTCACGCCCACCCAGATCAACGCGCAGGTTCCGTTTGAGATTGAAGGGGACAGCGTGAGCATTTACGTGCGCAGCGTCCGGGCGGATGGAAGCGTGGCGGTGTCGATCGCGCGGGCGATTCCCACGCCGCGGGCGGCGCCGGGGCTTTACGCCATCGGCGGCGGCCCCGAGCCGCGCACGGGGGCAGTCGTGCACGGCATGCAATTCGCCAAAGGGACGGTGGCCATCGACCTGAGCGGCAGCGGGAGCACGGCCGACCAGACGCAAAACGTTCCGGCCGGCATTCAGGTGCAGATCACGGTCAACGGCAGGACTTATCAATACACAACGGTGGACGGCGACACGACCGACTCAGTGCGCGACACCATGGTCGGCCTGATCAACGCCGGCCCCGGCGATCCGGACGTGCTCGCCTCCTCCGCCCGGGTGGGCTTTCTTTCCGCCCGTTCCACGGTCACGCTCGACGGCAAGATCCACGCCGGCGATGTGGTGACCATCACCATCAACAGCCGGAACTACAGTTACACCGTGCAGGCTTCGGATAACCTGACCACGGTGGCCAACCGGCTCATCGCCGCCATCAACGCCGGGCCCGGCGACGCAGACGTGACGGCAGCGCTCTCGACCAGCGTGGGCACCAACGCCATCGACATCGTGGCGCGGCAGCTCGGCTCGCAGACCAACAGCATCACAATCGCGGTCAGCGCCTCGTCGGGCGCCCAGATCACGATCACCACGGACGCCATGAACGGCACGCTGGGCGGAGGCAGCACGCCCTCGGCGGTGGTTCTGACGGCGCGCAAGCCGGGCAAGGGGGGCAACGATGTCACTTACTCGGCCTTCGTGCCCGACGGCTCCGCCATCACCGCCACGGCACAGACCGCCAGCCTATGCTGCGGCAATGATTTCTTTGCGCCGGTGACGGCGGACAACCCCGCCATTCCCGGCGAGACGATCGTCGTGTTCGCCACCGGGCTAGGTCTCACCAATCCCAGCTTCGGCCCCGATAACGGCCTGGAGACGGGCAAGAAGGTGCCGACCGACACGCTGTTTCTGGTGCCCGCCAATCCCAGCGATTTCGTTTCGTCGCTGGCCGGGGGCAAGACAGCGGAGGTCGATTTTGTGGGACTCATGCCCGGCCAAGTCGGCGTTTACCAAGTCAACCTGATTCTCAACTCCAGCCTGCCGGACAACCCCATGACGCCGCTGACCATCGCACAGGGACTGTTCGTCAGCAATGTGATCGCGTTCCCGGTGCAAAACCGGGTTCCGGTGCAGCCTACGCAGTAGCAGATGGCCGTCATCACCTGTGCAGAGATGGTAGCCCAGTGCCTGGAGGGCCAGGAGGCGGGCTGGCGGCACTTCATCGCTGCCTACCTCCCCTTCTCCGCCGCCGTGGTCGACCGGCGCTTTCCGCAGCTCGGGGAGCGGCGGGAGGCTGCGCTGCGCGAGGCGCTGCGGCGGGCCGCGGCTCACGAGGCGCAATTTCTCCGTGACTACGCCGGCCACAGCGAGCGGGAGTTTCTGCTGCACCTGCGCGAGCACACCATCCGTGTGGCCGGGGAGCAGCCACTGCCAGGCGCCGAAGGGGCACCCGAGATTCCGCTCGAATGGGAGGTTTTTGAGAAGGCGCTGGCCGGCCTGACCGCGCTCGAGCGGCAGATCGTGTGGCTGTTTGTGCTCAGCCCCAACAGCGGCGACACGGATAAGATCCTGCGGCTTGATCCCCCGTCGGTGGCGGCCGATCTGGCCAAAGCGCAGGAAGCGCTGCGGACTGCTTGCGACCGGTGGAGCGCCGAGATGCTGGCCGAGAACCGCCAGCGCCTGACGCAGGAGGCGCGCGCGCATCACACCAGCGACTGTCCTGCCCCCAAGGCCTTTCTCCGGCTGCTCGACGGCCAGATTAGCTGGCGCGACCGCAGCGACCTCGAGCACCACATGGCCGCCTGCTGGCATTGCGTGGATTTGCTCTGCCGCTTCCGCGAAATCATGTTCCTCTCCCGCCAAACAAAGCCGTTTCCGGAAACAGAAACGGAAGCCTATTTGAAGCTGCTGGACCTTCAGACTGCCCGGCCCTCCGGATGGAAGCGGCTGCTGGGGAAGCGGTAATCTCGCCGAGGACGCGCGACTCTCTACGATCTGCTTTTTCTGGCCGCTGCGGCGACGACGGTTGCGGCACTGGGGTTTCTGCTCCAGATTGTGGACGGCACGTGTATACTGAGGTGTTCCCACGAATCGATTTCGCAGAAGATGGGTATCGACTTGACTCAGGCGACCCGGGGAACGCTGTTTTTTCGACTCGTCCAGCAAGCTGTGGCTGTGGAGCCAACAACTTACAAGTCGATCGTCAAGTCTGCCAAGGCGGGCTGGTCCTGAACCACAACCAGTGGGATCCACCTGAGTCAAGTGGATAACCCATCTCGCAGAAAATTAGAGCAATGGGTCCCCAGCTTATGAGGAATCTCAGATCAACAAGACTCATCAAGTTGACGGGACGCCGAGTGAGCAGTCTGCTTTTGTGCGGGTACTTTTGTGGCCTTCGCTTATGGGCGCAACAACCGCCTGCTCAGAACTACGTCCTCGGGCTCTCGCAATACCAGATCGCCGCGGCTCCGCTTGTTTCCGCCTTAAATCTCTCCGATCCGTTCACGATGGAGGGATGGTTGTTCCTCGAGGTGGCTTCTCCCAACGCTGTCGTAATGGGGAAAGCTCACAGCCCCTCGGGTAGCAATCCGAATATGAGCTGGGCCCTGATTTTGGACGGCACCGGCCGCAGAATCCAATTTCAGGAATCGACCGGTCAGGCTGGGTCTCTGAGAACCGTCACGAACACCACCGGCTTGCCGTTGTTTCAGTGGGTGCACGTGGCTGCGACACTTAGCTCAGGTACGATGCAGCTCTTTGTCAACGGCCAGTTGGTTGGCTCCGCGATGAGCGCCGGCGCGCCGGAGAACGCTGCCGTACCGTTCGCGCTTGGAAACGGCGCGAATCCGGATGGTAGCGTCGCCAATACCGTAACGGGTGGCATAGGCGGCGCCCTGAGCCAGGTCAGCCTGTGGAATCGAGCGCTTTCCGCAACTGAATTGCAGAGCAACCTGGGAAAGTACCTGCAAGGAACGGAACCGGGCCTGGCCGCGTATTGGCCTCTGGACGATGGTCCAGGACAAACCGTGCGCGACTTGGGTCCGAACCACGTCAACCTGTACTTCGGGAGCAGCGGCCAACCGAACACGTTCCAACCGAGTTGGTTTCCAACCGCAATCCTGAACAATGGCCCCTACTTCTCGTTCACAACCGGCCAGATTTCGACTCCTCCCGCCTACGTGGATGCGGCGCGCCTGAATCAGGGCGGAAACCCGGGTTTTCTGCTGAACCTTCGCGCCATGCCCCCGAGCCCCTTTCGTTTTCTCGGCAGCGATGGCAAGGGAAATTTCTCAGAAGCGACCGCGGCTGTTCTCGGTTCCGTCCAAACGGAGCCCTTGAGTCCTTATTATGAAATCGGTGCGGTCGCCGACTTTAATGGAGATGGACGACAGGACGTACTGATCGCGAATCCCGGTCCGGACGCCCTTCCCTTTCCCGGAGGCCAGAGCCTTCTCTTGATGCAAACGGCCGCTGGCACACTATCTGACGAGACGGCCTCGCGTCTGCCACTCCAAAACGTTTATGCGACCGCAGTGGGTGCGGCCGATGTGGATGGCGATGGCAGCGTCGATGTGTACCTCAGCAGTTTCGGGTCTCCAACATCCGGTCCCGAGTTTCTCTTGAACGACGGTACCGGGCACTTCACGGCGGACGCCTCTCGTCTTCCGCCCAGCATCGCGCAGACCCATTACCAGACGGTCGGATTTTCAGATGTAAATCAGGACGGAAGTCCTGATCTCATTCTAGGCGGAGCGGGCGGACCAGCGGCGAGCGACGGGCTCTTTCTGAATGACGGAACGGGGGTGTTTTCGAACGCTGCGAATCCGCTGCCGCCGCGATTGGTGGGATCACGGGTGACTCTTGAGGTTTCCTCCGCCGATTTTGACGGAGATGGCTGGCCGGACCTGCTGATGCCCGTGTCGGGAGGAACCCACGATCCCAGCATTGGCGGCCTTCAGTTGCTCCTGAACAATGGCGACGGAACCTTCCGTGATGCATCGGATCGAATCCCGCTGATGTGGGCGCCGGGAACCCAGATCGGGCGGGCAATTCCCATTGACTTTAACCACGACGGCTGGATGGACATTGTGACCTTCGGCGCCGCTGGACAGGTCCCGGCGGCGCATCACCTTTTCCTCAACACCGGGCAGGGACACTTCATCGATGCCAGCGCGGTGCTCCTTCCCCTCACCCAGAACGTCACGGTATATCCGGGCGATTTCAATGGTGATGGCTTGATCGACTTGATGTACTTTGGGCTCCTCGGCCAATATACCGCGGCTCTGAATCTTAAGTCCGTCAACCCGGTCGCCAGCGCATACGCACCGGTGCCTGGCGGTCCTAATCTTCCGTTGGGCAGCGTGCTCCATGGAGCCAGCTTCACGCAGCGCGGGATCGCGCCAGGAGAAATCATCTCCATCTTTGGCAGCCGCATGGGACCAACGAGCGGGCTATCCGCCACGGCGAATGCGTCTGGTCAACTATTGACATCCCTCGCCGGGACGTCCGTGCTTTTCGATGGTGTCGCCGCCCCTCTCATTTATGTAAAGGACGACCAAATTAACGCGATCATCCCGTACTCAGTTGCTGGGAAGAAGACGACGATGCTGCAAGTTCAGTCGGGCGGCATTAGGTCCAATGCGCTGCCCCTGCCGGTTGTTCCCGCCGCCCCAGGTATCTTCACTGTTGCCGGCGGAAAGGGCCAAGCCGTGGCCCTC
>DASQHK010000400.1:0-1673 GCA_035632135.1 Bryobacterales bacterium | reverse complement strand
GTCTTGAGCACCTCTTCTAGCGGCGGGAACTCGCCCTTGATCCAGCGCAAGGGGTTGACGCGAGCCACGACAAACGCCCGCAGATAAGGACTCACCAGCCCGCCCTCTTTGAGCTTCGCCACAGCCGCGGCCACTTTCTCTTCCAGATCGAGCACCAGCGCGGCGTGCTTCTCGTGCTCCTTCATCGCCGCGCGCAGCGGCTCGCTGCTAAAGCTCTCCAGGCGCCGCAGAATCGGGTGATACGCCCCGCCGCCGAACCGCGGCCGGCGCTCGTAGCAGACGCCGAGCGTTACCAGCGCCGGATCATCGAGGTAAAAAGCAAACTGCGACTCCGGGCGCGAGGCGTCCTCCTCGAGCAGCCCGCGATAGATGCGGATCACTTCGAGCGACCGCTCCTTCAGGTTGTGCGCCTTTTCGGTGTTGAGTGCGAGAATCTGCCAGGCCACCTGGGGATCGGCCACCACCAGGGCGGTGATCGCCTTTGCCCCCAGCCGCCGCATGGCCTCCAAGCGATGCCGGCCGTTGGGCGTCCAGAAGCCGCCGTCCGGGCTGGTGACGGCAATCACCGGATCGAGAAACTGGCCTGTCTTATTGATGACATCGGCCAGGCGCTTGTGGTGCGCGTCGGAGAGGTCGCGCTGGAAGGGCGTGGGCTCAATGGAGTCGATGGGCAGAACCGCCACCAGCAACGGATGGCCGCCCAGCGGGTCGCGATACGGGCCGACGATCGAGCCGCCGGCTTTCTCCACGCGGGCCGCCGCCTCGGCCAGCTCCCCCGCGGTTCCATCCAGGCGCGTCTGCTTCGCTTCCAGACCCTTCGACCCTGGTTTGGCCTTGCGCGGCCGGCTTGCTTGGATGCAACCTCCGCCATGCCTTTATCGTAACAATCCGGGTGGGGGAGCCGAATGAGCAGCAACTTTTCTGGAACATTCTTCGCGCTCCCGCAGTCTTAAACGATTTGACCGTGGGGAACGTCTTTTTGACGTGAGGAACGTCTAACTGAAAAGCCCGCCCGAGGCGGCGACCTCGGACGGGCCGGGAAAACACGACGCACGGAGTGCGAGGGTTTCCGCCAACACCATTCTAACTCCGGACGCTTCCCGTGTCGTGTGCTCCCAACGTTAAATCCGGGAGGAATACATGGCGCTTCGGATCGCTCCGGCTCTTCTGCTGCTCTTCTCTGCCGCAATGGCGGCCACGCCTGCCGCGCTGGCCGCTGCCCCGGCCAAGCCCGCCCCCGAATTTCTGCCCCCTACGGTGGGGGTCTTGCTGCGCTTCCAGCGCCCGCCTGGGAACATATTTGTGAAGGAGATCCGTCGCGAGGTGGAGTACATCTTTCAACCGGCGGGCCTGGACCTGCGCTGGGAAGTACTCGACGGCAGCAGAGTAACCGGAGCCTACAATCGGGTGGTGCTGGTCGAGATGCGGGGTCACTGCAACCCGAGCGCGATCAGGGATCCCCGTGAGTTCCCCGGCCCGAACGTGCCGCTCGGCTGGACGATCGTCAACGACGGCGAAGTGATTTCGCGCGTGGATGTGGATTGCGACGCGATCGGCGGGCTGGCCAGCGCGATGCGGGGACGGTTACCGAACAGCCTGTTGGTGGAGCGCATCTTCCTGCGCGTGCTGGGCCGCGTGATGGGGCACGAGATGCTGCACGCCCTGCTCGCCAC
>DASQHK010000399.1:0-5981 GCA_035632135.1 Bryobacterales bacterium | reverse complement strand
CAAAGAGAAACGCGTTCGGCTGGCGAACGATGGCCCGCGCCAGAGCCACGCGCTGCCGCTGGCCGCCGGAAAGCTCGCGCGGGCGCCGGCCGAGCAGCGCCGCCAGGCCCAGCCGCTCGGCGGCCTCGCGGACGCGCTTTTGGAGGTCGCCCGCCGCGAGCTTGCGGACGCGCAGCGGGAAGGCGATGTTCTCGAACACGTTCAGGTGAGGATAGAGCGCGTAGCTCTGGAAGACCATGGCCATGTCGCGATCGCGCGGCTCGAGGCCCGTCACATCGCGGCCGTCGAGCAGGATGCGGCCGGAGTCCGGCTGCTCCAGGCCGGCGACCGTGCGCAGGCAGGTCGTTTTGCCGCAGCCGGAAGGTCCCAGCAATACCAGGAACTCGCCCGGCTCGACGTCGAGTGAAAAATCGCGCAGGGCGTCGGTTGCGCCGAAGCGCTTGCTGAGCTGGTCGATCTGAAGGCGCATCAGGCGTTCACCCTTTTACTGCCCCCAGCGACAGTCCTCGCACCAGGTATTTTTGCATCGCCGCAGCAAACAGAAACACCGGCGCCATGGCCACCACGCCGGCGGCGCTCATGGCGCCCCACTTGATCTCGTATTGCGTCACGCGGCTGGCGATGCCGACCGGCAGCGTCATGGCCGCGTCGGTCTGAGCCACGATCAGCGCGAACAGAAATTCATTCCAGGCGACCACCAGGCAGAACGCGGCCGTGGCGGCGAGGCCGGGACGCACCAGCGGCAGCACAACCTTCCACAGCGCGCCCAGCCGCGTCTCGCCGTCCATCATGGCGGCTTCTTCCAGGTCAGCCGGCAACTCGGCAAAGAAGCCACGCATCATCCACACCACGAACGGCAAGTTGAAGGCCGTGTAGAGCAGCACCAGGGCGGTGATCGAATCGAGCAGCCTCGCCCAGCGCAGCATCAGAAACAGCGGGATGATGCTAACGATGGGCGGAAACATGCGCGTGGAGAGGATCCAGAAGGCCACCTCCGGGCGGGGGAAGCGGGCGAGCGAATAAGCGGCGAGCGTGCCGATGGCCAGCGCCAGAATGGTGGAGAAGCCGGCGGCGAGCGCGCTGTTGAGCAGATACGTTCCGAAGGGGCGCACCCAGAATATGTCGTAGTAGTGCTCGAGGGTCGGAATGAAGTGCAGCCAGATGGGCGGCACGGCGAACTGGTCCACCTCGCGCTTGAGCGACAGCGTGGCCAGCCAATAGACGGGAAACAGCGTGACCAGCGCCGCCGCCGCGAGCAGCGCTGCGCCGCCGATCTTTTCGAGCAGCTTCATGCCGATGCGGGCTGCTGCTGGAGCAGCCGCAGAAAAGCTCGGGCGATCACCGTCGTCGCCACCAGCAGCACAAAGGCCATGGCGGTCGCGTAACCGAAATTGTAAAAGCGAAACGCCGTGCGATAGATGTAGAGCGTCACCGTCTCGGTGGCGAAGCCCGGGCCGCCCTGCGTGAGGATGAAGATCTGATCGAAGACGCGCAGCAGGTCCATGCCGCGCAGCAGCACAGCGATGGCGATCACCGGCCGCAGCATCGGCAGCGTGAGCCGGCGGAAGATTTGCCAGCGCGAGGCGCCATCCACCACCGCCGCTTCAAACGGCTCGACCGGCAGGGCCTGCAAGCCGGCCAGCAGCAGCAAGAACATGAAGGGCGTCCACTCCCACACGTCCACAAGGATGACGGAGGGCATGGCCGTATTTTCCGCCGCCGCCCAGGTGAGCTTCGCCGTGTTCAACCCGAGCGAGCGCAGGGTGCCGTTGAGCACGCCGAACTCCGGATTCAGGATCAGCCGCCAGATGACGGCCACCACCACCGGGGGCAGCAGCATAGGAATCAATAATATGGAGCGCAGCAGGCCGCGGCCGCGAAACTCGCGATTCACCAGCAACGCGAGCGCCAGTCCCAATGCGAACTCGACCGCCAGCGCGGAGGCGGTGTAAGCGATCGTCTGCCACAGCGAGATGAGGAAGAGTCGGTCGGTCGCGAGACGCGTGAAGTTGCCCAGGCCGTATCCGGAAGGCGTGCGCAGGCTCACCTCGACTGCGAAGATCAGCGGATAGATCGAAAGCGCAACGAGCACGAGCAGTGTCGGGGCGAGCCACGGCCATTGGGAGCGTTGGCGACTCACTGCCGTCCCCGCTGCTCGATCGCGGCGATCTCGGCCTGGGCGCGCGAAAGCGCTTCGGTCACCGAAACGCTGCCGGCGTTGGCTTTCGAGATGTAAATGCCGAAGACGTTTTCGATTTCGTTCCAGTGCGGCGTGCGTGGGCGCGGGCGAGCGGTCTCGAGCGCCTGCAACTGCACGGGGAAGGCGCGGAAACGGCGCACGAGTTCCTGATCCTGGAAAACACTGCGCCGGGTGGGCGGGCAGCCGCGCTCGGCCGCCTGGCGCATCTGCGGGGCATCGGTCGCCCAGCGCAAGAAGCCAAACGCGGCATCGATATTCTTCGAGCCGGCCGGAATGCCGAGCAGCCAGTTGCCGAGCGCCGAGCGGCCGGGCTCGCGCTCGCCGGGAATGGGTGCGAAGGCGATCTTGCCCACCACGCGCGACTTCGACGGGTCGTCCATCGCCAGCACCCACGCCGGCCAGTTGATGCTCATCGCCGCGGTGCCTTGCAGCAGGTGGGCGCTGATCTCGTCGGCGTTGAAGCTGACGTAGCCGGGCGGAGCCCACTTGCCCATCTCCACCATAAAGCGCAGCGCGGCGGC
Organism: Bryobacterales bacterium; assembly: GCA_035632135.1. Taxonomy (GTDB): domain Bacteria; phylum Acidobacteriota; class Terriglobia; order Bryobacterales; family JACQDG01; genus DASQHK01. The sequence goes on along the minus strand of DASQHK010000399.1, from coordinate 3,260 downwards.
GGCCTCCTGAGTATTCAGGCGAGGCTCCCCTTCGGGCGAGAGCACGTCGCCGCCAAAGGCCCACAGGATCGGCATGAAATCGGCGACCGCGGGGTTGCCCGGCGCCGCGCGCATGACGTAGCCATACATGCCCTTCTCCGCCGCGGAGATTTTTTGCGCGGCGCTGCGCACCTCGCCCCAGGTTTTCGGCTGCGTGAGGCCGAGGCGGTCGAACAGATCTTTGCGATAGAAAAAAAGCTGGCAGTTGCCGACGTAGGGCAGGCCGTAGAGCGGACCATTAGGATAAGGCTCATGGCCGAGGGCGAGCGAGCTGGAGACAAAATCGCTGTCGGGGCCGGCCATCCCGGCCTTACGATAAAGCGGGTCGAGGGCGGCCAGTTTTTCTCCGGAAGCCAGGCGGGGGAACCACGGGTCGTCCATCATGATCACGTCGTAAGCGCCGGTACGGCTGGTCAGATCGAGCATCACCTTCTCAAACAGGTTGGCGTAGGGCAGCTCGACCACGTCCATGCGCACGCCGGCGGACTGCTGGTAGTCGCGGGCGGCGGCCTTGAGGGCATCGCCCTCCACGCCGGCGTTGATGGCGACGACCAGACGGGGGCCGCTGCGGCCGCCCGGCCCGCGCGAGCAGCCGGCGGCCAGCAAAATCGGTATGGCGACGATCAGGCGAGACCAGCGCACCAGAGTGCAAGGTATGCAACGCGGCGGGCGCTGTCAAGCGCGGCGGGTTGTGCGCCTTGCGCCCTCGCGCAAGGGATGCCATGATACGGGTTGCTTTGGCGATCCATTCGCAAGTGGACTATCTCCGGCCTGGCGATGCTGTGCGGCTTTGCTCTGCAGGCGCAGGAGCCTCGCCCCGACGCCCCGCGCGACCCTCCAGGCATGGCCAGTCCAAACCCCGCCACCTCCGCGCTCCCGCCGCTCACATTCAAGAAGAGGACCGAGATTTACCTGATGGACACTTTCGGGCCGGGCGAGATTGCCTCGGCTGCTTTCGCCGCCGCCATCGATCAGTGGCGCGATGAGCCGCCGGAGTGGAAACAAGGCGCACAAGGCTACGGACGCCGCGCCGGCTCGTGGTACGGCAGCGCGGTCGTGAAGGACACCATTGCTTTCGGTTTGTCCTCTCTCGACGGCGAGGACACTCGCTACCATCCATCCGGGCAGCACGGGTTCTGGAAACGCGGCTTCGCTTCCGCTTATGCGACGTTCTTCCCCAACACGACCCGCGGCGGCCGCACTTTTGCATTTTCGCGCGTGGGCGGCGCTTTGAGCGCCGGACTCATCTCCAACGCCTGGTACCCCGACCGCCTGAGTAACTGGCAAGACGGCTTGATTCGCGGCGTCATACTGCTCGGAGGCGATCTGGGAAACAACGCCTTCCACGAATTCTGGCCGGACGTCAGGAAGAAGCTCCCGCACCGCAAGCGCAACTCCCCTTAGCTTGCGTCGCATCCCCTGGTGATGCGATGATACGCTGCGAAAATCGAAGTGAAAGGAGGTCTCTTTCATGCGGCATCGTGCTGGATTTCTTACGGCAGCCATTGTGGTTTTTCTGGCGTTCGCCTGCCTGGCCCAGGGACCGCGGGCGCAGAAAAAGTCCGACAGCCTCAAACATCTTCTGGTCATCGGCGACAGCGAGGGCTGGACGCACGACTCGATCTCCCACGCCATGGTCACGCTGGGCAAGATCGGCGCCGAATCGGGATTGTTCGACGTGACCCTGCGCACCGACGTGCGGCTCATCACCAAGAAGCCGATTGCTCCTCCGGTGCGCAACGCCAAGAACCTGGATTACTTCGACGCGATCCTGTTCTACACGACCGGCGAGCTGCCGCTCGACGACTCGCAGAAAGCCGACTTCCTGAGCTTCGTCCGCGACGATGGCAAGGGCTTCCTCGGCACGCACAGCGCCACCGATACACTATACGAGTGGCCCGCGTACGGCGAGCTGATCGGAGCGTATTTCGACCAGCACCCCTGGCACCAGGAGGTGCGCGTCAACGTGGAGGACCACACGTTCTCGGCAACCCGGCATTTTCCCGCCTCGATCGCGCTCAACGACGAGATTTACCAGTTCCGCAATTTTTCGCGCGAACGGGTGCGTGTGCTGATGAGCCTGGACACCAGCTCTGTCGACCTAACAAACAAGAACGTGCACCGGCGGGACAAGGATTTCGCCGTGGCCTGGGCGCGGACCTACGGCAAAGGCCGCGTGTTCTACTGCTCGCTGGGCCACGAGAACGCCGTGTGGGACCGGCCCGACATGCAGAAAATGTGGCTGGAGGCAGTTCGCTGGGCGATGGGACTGACCCCAGGCGATGCCACGCCGCGACCGAAACGTGGTGACTGATGAAACTGTCGAGACCGCTTGCTGACGCAGCAATCTGAGCCGCGACCGCAAGGGGGCGGTCCCGCTAAACGTCGAGGAACGAAATGGTAAAAGAAATCAGGGTGCTTTTGCTTCTCCTGGCGCTGGCCGCCGCGCTGCCGGCGCAAAAATCGCCGAACCCGCCGTTCTGGCGGACGGTCGTCATGGGGACCAACGGCATGGTGGCGGCGGAGCATCCGCTCGAGGCGCTGGCCGGCTTCGAAGCGCTGCGCCATGGCGGCAACGCCATCGACGCCGCGGTGGCCACGTTCTACATGACCACCGTGGTCGAGCAGCACCAGGCCGGCATCGGCGGCGACGCGTTTATCCTGGCGTATCTGGCCGGGCCCAAGCAGGTTGTTTTCATCAACGCCACCGGGCCCGCGCCGCGGCTCGCCACGCGTGAGTTCTACGCGAAGCTCGGCGAAATTCCCGAGGCCGGGCCGTACTCTTCCGAAGTCCCCGGCGCTGCGGCGGGCTTTGACGTGGCGCTCGAAAAATACGGAACCAAGACCTACGCCGAGCTGCTGGGGCCGGCGATCGACGCGGCGGCCAAGGGTCACCCCCTGACTTACTGGTCGGCCTCCAACTTCGTCGAGGCTTTGCAGAAAGTGTCGAAGTACCCCAGCTCCGTGCGCGTGCTGCTCAAGAATGGAAAGCCTTACGGGCCGGGCGATCTTTTTGTCCAGCCCGATCTCGCCCGCACGCTCCGCACCATCACCACCGAAGGCGCTGATTCGTTCTATCGCGGCTCGCTCGCCCGCCTCACGGCCGAGTTCTACGAGAAGCAGGGCGGCCTGCTGCGCCTTGACGATCTGGCTTCCTACCATCCGGAAGAGACGCAGCCTATCAGCACGATGTACAAAGGCTACCAGGTCTACGAGGCTGC
>DASQHK010000398.1:0-2557 GCA_035632135.1 Bryobacterales bacterium | reverse complement strand
AGGTTTTTCAACTGCGAGCCCCCGCCGGCGATGACTGTGTTTTCCGCTTCCATGGTTCCGGCCGTGTCGGTCGGCACGCGGCCCGTGTAGCGGATGGCGGGGTGCATCTGGCTGCTCGAAACGCTGTAGCCCAGGGCGATGTCGCCCACCTGATCCATGGCGATGCTGCCCATCCACCGGTAGCTCGAATCGGGAGCAAAGGTGCCTTGCTGGAAAACCACCGGCGGGTTCGTCGTGCTGCTCTGCGCCAGGGTGAGGATGGCCGGGTTGCGCACCTCGTACCACCGCACCCCCACGCTGTTGCCTGCCGCCACCGAATGGTTCACCACCATCGCCTCGTGGCCGCCGAAGTTGCGATACGCCAGCCGGTACATCAGCCGGTCGCCGAGCGAGTCGAGCAGCTCCCGGGTTCCCGACTGCGGAATGCACACGCCGCCGTTGCAGGCCGGGCTGAACGCCGCTACCGGAATGTTGACCGGCCCGGATAGCGTGGAGTTGGAAGGCGTGGCGAAGTCCGCGTGAAATTGCCAGAAGTTGAGCGAGTTGAGCCCGAAATTAAGTAAAAAGTTCGGCGAGCCGACGGGCGGAAGCGTCGAGCCATCGAGGTCGGACGGCAGCACGCTGTCGAAGCTCGAACTCAACTGAAAGCACACCTGCGTGGCGGCGCTGCCGGCCATCATGCTCGTGCGGTCGAACGCGCACACCCTGGCCCCGACGAACAAGTTGCCCTGGAACATGTTGAACGTCTCGTAATATCCATCCGTCCAAATGCCCATCTTCGGGTAATCGTTGAAGTTCGGCTCCGAGAACGCATATAGATTATAGGCGCCCGTGGCGTCCGGGCCCTGCGACACGGCCACGCACTGCAAGAACGGCGGGCCGCCGGTCACCGAAAATTGCGACAGCACCCAGCGATTCGCCGCCTTGTCATATTGCGCGATCGGGTCGCCATCGTTGTTGGTGGCGCAAGGCCCGCCGAGGCTGGTCCACAATAGGTTGGCCGGCGTCGGCCCGGCCTCGAGCACCCCGGTTGATTTGTTGAACACGGCGAACGACTCGTTCACCCACTGCACCACCTGCGTCGCCCCCACCGAGAGATTCGTGTCCGGCGGGGCGGCGTCTGGGGTAAAGCCGTAGTCCCCATTGCCTACACCGGCGAAGTTCAGCCCTGATGTCACCGGCAGGGACGCGCTGGCCGACGACTGGATCACCGGATCCACTTGCCCCGGAGGCGGCAGATTCGGCCGCAATTTGCCCAGCGGGATGAGGTGCGGAGGCCCCGGCTCGTGAACGGACCTCGGAATATTTCGCAGCGGCGGCGAGACTGCGTGGTTCACTTCCGGTGTTACCTCGGGCTTCGGCCCGTTCTGGGCCAGCGCCGAGCCGGCACACCACGCGAAAGACACAACCAATAAAGCCGATAACCTTCTCATCAAAACTCCTCTGGCGTTAGGAAAGCCAACCCCCTGAACATAAATACTGCATTCGCTGCCGGCCGCCCGGTGGGAACGGTCCAACCTTGAAGAGCGTCCCGATGCCCTTCCTGTCCGGGCCGACATCGGTCGCCAGACTGCGCGAACGCCGACGCGCTTGAGCCAACTGGCAGTCGGCGAACTCCAAGCCTCCCTGCCTGGACGTCAGTCCAAATTTATCACTGGTAGGGGCGGAGCGTCAATCCTTAACTGCTCCTAATCCCCTAGTTCTATTACTTTTAGCCTATGGCTGCCGTATAGGGGTTGCGTTTGCCGGAGTCACGGGCGTGACGCACGGGCGGCGAGCGAAGGTTGCGCTACATCTTCATCGCCAGGTCGATGAGCGTGCGGACGCCGACGCCGGTAGGCCCCTTGGCCATGAACGGCTTGGCCTCTTCGAGCCAGGCGGTGCCGGCGATATCCAGGTGCACCCAGGGGGTGGGGTCGGCAAACTCCTTCAGGAACATCGCGGCAGTGACGGCGCCGCCCCACCGGCCGCCGACGTTGGGGAGATCGGCGATGATGCTCTTGAGATAATCCTTGTACTCATCGTCCAGGGGCATGGGCCACATCTTCTCGCCGCACGCCTTGGCCGACTCAAGAAGCCGGGCGAGCCACGCCTCGTCGTTGGTAAACGCGCCAACGTTGTAGTGGCCGAGCGCGACCACGATGGCTCCGGTCAAGGTGGCCGCATCGACCAGGTGAGTGGCTCCCTGCTGGCGGGCGTAGGTCATGGCGTCGGCCAGGATGAGGCGGCCTTCGGCGTCGGTGTTGATCACCTCGACTGTTTTGCCCGACATGGTCGTTTGAATGTCGCCGGGGCGCTGCGCGCGGCCGCCGGGCATATTCTCGACGGTGGGGACAAACGCGGTGACCGGAATGGCCGGCTGCAGCTTCGCCAGCGCGCGCAGCACGGCGATCATGGCCGCGCCGCCGGCCATGTCGTACTTCATCTTTTCCATGCCGTCGGCGGGCTTGATGGAGATGCCGCCGGTATCGAACGTGACCGCCTTGCCTACCAGGCCGAGGTGCGCGTTGGACGACGGCGGCTTAGCGGGGCGGTAGCGCAGCACGATCAAGGCGGG
>DASQHK010000397.1:0-8188 GCA_035632135.1 Bryobacterales bacterium | reverse complement strand
GGAGCTGAAGGACGTGATGCCGAAAGTCTACGACCAGCTCCGCACCATCACCACCAATCTTGAAAAGCACTATCGCGACGTGCAGGACTTCGAGTTCACGATCCAGGAAAACAAGCTCTACATGCTGCAAACGCGCAACGGCAAGCGCACCGGCCCGGCCGCCGTGCGCATCGCAGTCGAGATGGTGGGGGAAGGGCTGATCGACAAGCGCGAGGCCGTGCTGCGCGTCGATCCGATGCAGCTCGATCAGTTGCTGCACCCGGTGATGGAGGACCAATCCCGCGCCACGCTGCAACTGCTGGCCACGGGCCTGAACGCCTCGCCGGGCGCGGCGGTGGGGACCGTGGTGTTCAACGCCGACGAGGCAGTGGAGCAGGCGAAGAATGGTCCCGTGGTTCTGGTGCGCGCCGAAACGGTTCCCGATGACATTCACGGCATGGAGGTGGCCAAGGGCATTCTGACCTCGCGCGGCGGCATGACCAGCCACGCCGCCGTGGTCGCGCGCGGCATGGGCACGCCGTGCGTGGCAGGCGCCGGCGCGGTCGAGGTCAGTGAGGCGGCCAGGCAGATGCGCGTCAATCTCAACGGTAAGACCGTCGTTTTGAAAGAGGGCGACTGGGTGTCGCTCGACGGCACGACGGGCGAGGTCTTTGCCGGCCGGGCCAGCACCAAAGACCCTGACCTTTCGAGCGGCCACCTCGCCCAGTTCATGACCTGGGTGGATGAGTTCCGCACGATCGGCGTGCGCGCCAATGCCGACATCCCGCGCGATGCCAAAGCGGCCCGCCGGTTCGGCGCCGAAGGCATCGGCCTGTGCCGCACCGAGCACATGTTCTTCGCCGAAGACCGCATTCCGCACATGCAGGCGATGATTCTGGCGCGCACGGAAAAAGACCGCCGCAAGGCGCTCGCCAGGCTGCTGCCCATGCAGCGCAAGGATTTTGCCGGCCTGTTCGAAGCCATGGACGGCTTTCCGGTCGTGATCCGCACGCTCGACCCGCCGCTGCACGAGTTCCTGCCGAAGCGCGAGGAGCTGATGGTCGAGATCGCGGTCATGAAGGCGCTCAAGAAACCGAAGAGGAAGATTGCCGAGCGGGAAGAGCTGCTGCGGCGCGTCGAGGAGCTGCACGAGTTCAACCCCATGCTTGGGCATCGCGGCTGCCGACTGGGTATTACTTATCCTGAGATCACCGAGATGCAGGCCCGCGCCATCTTCGAGGCCGCCGTGCAGGTGGCCAAGAAGGGCGTCAAGGTGATTCCGGAGGTCATGATCCCGCTGGTGGGCAACGTGAAGGAGTTGGAGAACCAGAAACAGATTGTCGTGCAGGCCGCCGAAGATGTTTTCCAGAAGGCCGGCCAGCGCGTGCATTACATGGTGGGGACGATGATCGAGGTGCCGCGCGCCGCCATCACCGCGGACCAGATCGCCCGGGAGGCCGAGTTCTTCAGCTTCGGCACCAACGACCTGACGCAAACCACTTTCGGCTTCTCGCGCGACGATTCCGGCAAATTCCTGAAGGAATACCAGGACCGCAAGATTCTTAAGGATGATCCCTTCGCCGTGCTCGACCAGGAAGGCGTCGGCGCGCTGATGAGAATGGCGGTCGAGAAAGGCCGGGCCGCGCGGCGCGACCTCGAGGTCGGCATCTGCGGCGAGCACGGCGGCGAGCCGAGTTCGGTGGGCTTCTGCGTGCGCGTGGGGATGAACTACGTGAGCTGCTCGCCGTATCGCGTGCCGATCGCGCGGCTGGCCGCCGCGCAGGCCGCGCTCAGCAGCTCCAAAGAAGAGGCCATGCGCACGGCGTAGCCGTGCGCATGGGAACGTCCCACGGCGTAGCCGCGTCGCAACCAAACGCCCCACGGCATAGCCGTGCGCATGGGAACGCCCCACGGCGTAGCCGTGCGCAGCGAAACGCCCCACGGCGTAGCCGCGTCGCAAGGGAAATGCGCAAGGCGTAACTGCGTGCGCAAGGGAACGCGCACGGCATGGGCGCGGGCAGCCAGAGATGCTCGCCGCGAAGCGCGGCGTCTGCTCGGAAACGCCTGCGCCCGGAAGCGCCTGCGGCGCGGGCCGGCGCGTCGGCAAACACGCGCAGCCTCGGACGCTTCAGGCGCGCCAGCGGACGCCGAGTGTCTCGCGGCAGTATTTCACGCTGCGCTCCAGGTCGGCGCGCTGCTGGTCGGGATCATTGGGCGCCATGCGCGCGGCGCGATAGGGGCGGCCGCCCGCCGCCAGCGCCACCACGCGACCGAAGTCTCCCGCCTTCACCTTCTCGAATGGCTTCCAGAACTCCGGCTCCAAATAATTCAGAATCGCCGGCGGGCGGCCGGTGATGATCTCGAGATTGAACGTCGCGTGCGGCGCGCGGCGGGCGAATTCGCGGACCACGTGGTCGATTCCAACGCTGCCTTCCCCCATCGCCACCCAGGTGAACGCCGCCCCGCGCGGGTCGCGCCAGATGGCGGTGTCGCGGAAGTGCGACGTGACCGAATATGGCGCCAGGATCTCGACCGTCTGGAGCGGGTCTTCGACCACCCAGATCGGGTTGCCTGTGTCGAGGCACGAGCCGACGTAATCGGGCCCGGCCTGCTCGATCAGGCGGCGCATTTCCTCCGCCCGCAGGTCCTTGTGGTTTTCGATGGCGATTTTGACGCCGGCCTCGAGCGCCTGCCGGCGCACGGCGCGGCACACGCGGACCATGGCGTCGATGTGGCGCTCGATGGGACCGTTCTCCGCGCGCTCCACCTGGTTGCCGACCACGCAACGCACGACTCTAGCGCCGAGGATCGAAGCGCACCGGATGGCCAGGGCGAGCTGCTCTTCGGCCGTGCCCCATGCGGGGTGAAAGGCGCGGCTGGTGGGGCAGACGCAGGCGGCGCCCATCTCGAGCTGGATGCCGAGCGCGGAGGCGCGGGCGCGCACCTGCTTCAGGTATTGCGGATCGGTAGCCTTCTCGCGGCTGCGGGCGATTTCCGGAAACTCCGAAAATTGAAGAGAGTCGAGGCCGATTTTGGCGGCGTAATCGAGCGCTTCGAGCGCTTCCCAATGCGTGGCGCGGAAGGAGTAGGCGTCCGTGCCGAGGCGCAGGCGGAGCGGCTCCGGCGCGGCGCCCGGAGCGTGCCGTGGCGGCCGCTCCCCCGGGCGCGGCGGCCCCGCCGGTCCCCGCGCTCCCAGCGTGCTCCCGGCCGCACCAAGCAAGGCTCCGGCGGTGAAGCGGCGGCGGGTGAGCGGATCGGACACGGCGCGATTGTTATTGCATCGGAATGTCGACTACGTCGGTGAAAGCGTTGCTGGTGGCGATGGCCACCGGCACCGGCCCGCCGCCCAGGGTGGTCAATGGAATGGTCGCGTTGATCTGGTTCAGGCCCACAAAGCCCGGCGCGCCGCCGATGAACTGCACCTGGGTCGCCACCTCGCCTCCAAACAGAATCTGGATGTTCGGATCGGTGGCGGTTGCGAGCGGCGCCGCGCTCGGGTTGGCGGCCCCGGTCGTCACTGCCGGGTTCAGGGCGCCCAGCCCGGTGAGGTAAATCACCACCGTCTCGCCGGCCTTGGCCGGGCTCTGCGTCGTGACCAGCGAGAAATCGGTGTGCAGCACGATCCCGCGGTTGGGGCTCACCGTGTCGGAATACTCGAAGATGCCGGGGTTGGCCGGGGCGAGCGGCACGGTGATTTGATTCGACATCGCGCCGTTGTTGTTCACCTGGACCGTCACCGAGTTTCCGGTGATCCCGTACGGGGTTTCAAAGTCGATCTGCCCGGGAAGAACATGGAACAGAGGCGCCGGCGTGCCGTTCACCAGGACGGAGACGCCGCCGAGCGTGGTTTGCAACGGAATGGTAGTGGCCACGGTGGTGCCGGTCGCGAGGCCTGAGCCAAACAGGCTGGTAATCAGCCCTGGGGCGATCGGGCTCGGCGAAGGGGCGAAGGAGGCGTTGTTCACCACGCCGGAGGGGTCAATGAAAACGCCCGTGCCGGTCAGCGTTGGCGCGCGCACGGCGAAGAAAATGCCGTAGTCGAAGCTGGGCGAGCTGACGATGCCGATCTGCGCGCCGACCACCGTGTTCGGGACGGCCTTTCCGCTCACCGTGGCCGATACGCCCAGCGCCATGTTGTTCACGCCCTGCTGCACAAAAGGCGAGAGGTTGCCGGTGCTGTCGGCATTGATCGCATAGCCATTGATTCCCGAGAAATCGAGATGCGGGGGTGGAAGATCCTCTTTCAACCGCTCCGAGATCAGCACGCGGCCGTTGCCCAAGGCCTGCACGGCGCCGCCCGCGCAACTGAAACTGGAAGTCGAGCCGTCGAAGGTGAGTTCGGCGATCCAGTAGCGGCCGTTGAAAATGTCGGGAGTCGCCGAGGCGCTGAAATTTTTCGTGGCGATGAAAATGTCGCGTCCGCCGTTGGCAGTCGAGTAGCCGAGGAGGTAGCTGCCGTCTTGCGAAACCCAAATCTCGTGCAATCCGGTCAGCAGCGGCGCGGCCGCGCCGAAATCGAGCGTGCCGGAGCCGTCGCCCTTGATGCTGTAGACCACGCCCGTGGCGTTCTGGCTCAGGTTATTCCCGCTCTGGTCGGCCGAGTGGCCGATCACCGTGACGCTCGAGAATTGCCCATTGCCGCTCGCGGCAAGCTGCACCACGGCCGATTTCATGGCCGCTGAGGCGCCGTTGGGAAATTGCATCGAGGCGCCGGTGTAAGCTCCGATGAGAATCGCATTCGTCACGGTGGCCGTGGGCGCCTTGATCGCCACGAAGATGTCGTTGCTGGCGTCGGTGGCCTCCGTGCTCGCGCCCACGATCACAATGCCGTCGCCGCTGAGCCGCGCGGAAACCTGAAGCGAACTCTTGATCGGGTTGGTGAGCGTGACGTTGCCCGCGCTCGAAACGCTGTACGTGCCGCTGCCGGTCATGGGGCTCAAGGCGCCGGAGCCTGATCCCAGCTTGGCGGCAAACGTGTAGCCGCCCTTGCCGTCGAAGGTGATCGAGCCGCTCATGTTCTGGGCGTTGGTGGCTTGGCCGCTGGTGGTTGTGACCAGCAGTTGGGCAAAGTAAAACTTGGCGTTGAGCGAAGCGTTGCTGAGCGTTTGCGCGGGCAAAACGCCGCTCGCCAGCCACGCGCCCACGAGCCACGCGGCGCCGGCCGCCAGCGAGCGCGCACACCGCAGCGCGGCGCGGGCGCTTCCGGCGGGAGCAGGGCTCGCCGCACACTGCGCGCTTAGGAGCAACCGAAAGAGTCGCATAGTCAACAGGTCCAATTCATCTTACAATAGTTGCGGAAACACTTTCACGTTTGAAAAGTTGCTGGCCCTGCCGGAAGGAGCGCATCATGGAGCTAAGACCGCTGCCGTTGCCATACCTGCCGCTGCGATGGGTTTATACACGACCGCTGGCTGCTCTGCTGGTCCTATGTCTGCTGGCGTGGGCCGGCGTGCGCCCCGCGCCGGCGGGGGCGGGTGATGAGCCGCGCTTCACGCCCCAAAAAGAGCTGGTGCGTCCGGAGGGCCATCGCGAGTGGATCTTCATCGGCGCCACGCTCGGTATGAGCTATAGCGAGGACGCCCCGACGCACGAGCCGACCTTCCACAATCTGTATCTGAAGCCCGCTGCCTATCAGGAATATAAGCGCACCGGACGGTTTCCGGAAAAAACCATCATCGTGATGGAAACGCTGTCCGCCGGCTCGCAGGCTTCCATCAATCGCCAGGGGCATTTCGAGGACCGCCCGGTGGGCCTGGAAGCGGCCGTCAAAGACAGCAGCCGCTTCCCCGAAGGCTGGGCGTACTTCAATTTCACGCAGGGCGACGGTCTCGCCGCAACCGCGCGCGCCTTCCCGAAGCAGCTCTGCTGGGACTGCCACCACCAGCACGGCGCCACCGACAACGTCTTCACGCAGTTCTACCCGGTGCTGCGTCGCGCCTCGGGCGGGGATGGATCTCACCGTCGATAACTGCGGCGAGTACCTGGCGCGCCGCGGCCAGGCGCCGCCCGGCCGGCTCGAAATTCGCGAGCTGGGCGGCGGCGTTTCGAATCGCGTGCTGCTGGTGGAGGGCGATGGCGTCCGTTTCGTCCTCAAACAATCGCTCGATCGCCTGCGCGTGGCCGACGAATGGCTCGCCGACCGCTCGCGCATTTTCCGCGAAGCCCGCAGCCTGCAGGATGCGGCCCGCTTGTTGCCGGCCGGAGCCGTGCCGCAAGTGCTCTGGGTCGACGAGCCGAACTTTCTGTTTGCCATGACGGCGGTCCCGCCTTCGGCGACAAGCTGGAAGACGCAGTTGCTGGCGGGCGAGGCCTGCCCTTCGACGGCGGCGACGGTCGGAACGCTGCTCGGTCTGTGGATCCGGGAGAGCTGGGGCAACCGTGAATTCGAAGAGCGCTATGGCGACCAGACGGCCTTCGACCAGCTGCGCATCGATCCTTACTACCGCACGGCGGCCCGCCGGCGCCCGGAAGTGGCGGCCCGGGTCGGAGAGCTGATCGCTGCATCGGCGGCGCGGCGCGTCTCGCTCGTGCACGGCGACTGGAGCCCCAAGAATTTTCTGGTCGGCGGCGGCGCCGTGACGGCCATCGACTTCGAGGTGGTGCACTACGGCGACCCCACCTTCGACGCGGCGTTTTGCATCAACCATTTTCTGCTGAAATGTTTTCGCCGGCCCGCGCAGGCCCCTGCTCTGCTCGATCTGGCGCGAGTATTTTACGCCTGGGCGGAAAGCCTTTTGCCGCCGGCCGCGCTGGGGTTCTTCGAGCCGGCCACGGTGCAGCACCTCGGCTGCCTGATGCTGGCGCGGATCGACGGCAAGTCACCGGTGGAGTACATCGTGGAGGAGGATTTGCAAGAAGCCGTGCGCCGCACCGCGACCCGCATCATCCTGGAGCGGCCGGATTCGCTCGAGCGCTGCTACACGTGGGTGAGCGAGGAGGTTGCGCGCCGGTGAGCTATCGCATCACCCGGCTCCACGCGCGGCAGGCGCTCGACTCGCGGGGCGATCCGACCGTCGCCGTCGAGATCACGCTGGATGGCGGCGCCCGCGCGGCCGCCATGGTTCCCTCCGGAGCTTCCACCGGCGCGCACGAGGCCGTCGAGCTGCGCGACGGCCCCGGCGGCGCTTACGCCGGCCGCAGCGTGTGGCGCGCCGTCGCCAGCGTGAACACCGAGATCGCCGCGGTGGTGGCGGGCTTCGACGCCCGCGACCAGGAAAGGCTCGACCGGGCGATGATCGAGCTGGACGGCACGCCCAACAAGGGCCGCTTGGGCGCCAATGCCCTGCTGGGCGTTTCCATGGCTGCGGCGCGGGCGGCGGCGGCGGCCTCCGAGGTACCGCTGTGGCAATACCTGGCCGGAAACCGGCGCGCTACGGTTCCGCTACCCATGATTAATATCATCTCCGGCGGGCTGCACGCCGGCCGCAACCTCGATTTCCAGGATTTCCTGGTCGTGCCCCACGGCTTCCCGAGTTTCGCGGCGGCGCTCGAAGCAGCGGTGCGCATCCATCGCCAGACCGCAACGCTGCTGGCCGCCGCCGGCCACCGCTACCTCGGCGCAGCAGATGAAGGCGGGTTTGGGCCGCCGCTGGGCTCGAACCTGGCGGCCGTCGACCTGCTCGCCCGCGCCATCGAAGCCGCCGGCTTCGCGCCCGGCCGCGAAGTCTCCATCGCCATCGACGTCGCCGCTACCCACTTCTACGACAACGGGATCTACCGGCTATCGAGGGAAGGCCGCGAGCTGACCGCCGCCGAAATGACCCAGATGCTCGAAGAGTGGCTCGGGAGCTACCCGGTCGTCTCGCTCGAAGACCCGTTGGCGGAGGACGATTGGAGCGGCTGGCGCGAGCTTACTTCCCGGCTCGCCGCGCGCCGGCCGGCGCCGTTGCTCATCGGGGACGACCTGTTCGTGACCAACGTGGCCCGGCTCGACCGGGGCATTCGCGAAAAGGTTGCGAATGCGGTGCTGGTGAAGACGAACCAGATTGGCACGCTGACCGAGACCGTTCAGGTGATAGACCGGGCGCGTGAGGCAGGCTATGTCGCGGTGATATCGGCGCGGTCTGGTGAAACGGAAGATTCGTTTCTGGCCGATCTGGCGGTGGCTTCGGGGGCGGGCTGGATCAAGGTGGGCTCCGTCACGCGCTCGGAGCGCCTCGCCAAGTATAACCGCCTCCTGGCGATCGAGGAAGCGGAAGGACCCCGGTTT
>DASQHK010000396.1:0-17705 GCA_035632135.1 Bryobacterales bacterium | reverse complement strand
CGGCGGCGATCACGCCCGCAAACGAGCCGTCCCGAAACGGCAGCCGCTCGGCTTCGGCGGCCAGCACCACGCCGCGTCCGTTGAGCCGCTTGCGGGCGAGCACCAGGTATCGCAAGCACAGGTCCACGCCGGCCACACGATTGACGCGCTCGGCGGCAATCGCCAGATATTGCCCCAGCCCGCAGCCGACTTCCAGAATGGCGTCGGCCGGCTCGAGCGGCCGGCGCTTGTCCATCAGGTCGAGTGCCGTGCGGGCCTGGTCCGCCTCGCCCGCCAGATGCGCCAGGTGCTTCTCCTGCAAGTCGCTGGCCTTGGGGGTCAGGCGAATGCAGAGCTTCAGCAGGCCGTCGAAATCCAGATCCTTCTCGGCCTCGGCGAGCGCCCGGGCCATTTCCAGGTCTTTCACCTGGTCGAAGTGCTCGGGCAGCGTGACGCGAAAATCCGGAATGCCGAGGACTGCCGGATAAAGGCGCCCGCAGGCGGCGCAGAAATAGCCGTCGGGCGTGCGGTCCACCGGCCCGTGGCACACCGGGCAGCAGAGCGTAGATTCGATGGACTGCATTCTGATGGCTGATGGACCGCCGGCAGCTTCGTTATTATAGCTCTTGGTCCGCGCAGCCATCTTCGGACTCGGCGGAGTTGCCGAGCGCATCCACCTTCCCGCCTGCCGCGCCGTGCGCGACATCGAGGTGGTTGCCTGCTGCGAGCCCGACGCGGAAACGCGCCGGCGAATGGCGGAGAAGTTCGGCCTGCGGGCCGTGTACCCCGACGCGGCGGCGCTGCTCGAAAAGGAGAAGCCGGACGCGGTGATCATCGGCACGCCGCCCGATTCGCACAGCGAGCTGGCGCTCGAGGCGCTGGAGCACGGCGCGCACGTCTTCTGCGAAAAACCCTTCATGCGCACGGTCGAAGAGGCGGACCAGGTGATCGCCGCCGCCGCCGCCCGCAACCTGGTGATCGCCGTCAACAACCAGTACCGCTACATGCCGATTTACGCCCGCACGCGCGAGCGGCTGGAGCGGGGCGATTTCGGCCGGCTGTACTTCATCCAGTGCTGGCAGCAGATGTTTCACCCGCCGGCGGTGGAGAGAGTCGCCTGGCGCGCGGCGCTCAAGCAGTCCACGCTGTACGAGTTCGGCACGCACGCCCTGGACCTGATCTGCTTTTTCTTCGGCGCGCTGCCGGAGGCGCTCACCGCGCAGATCCCGCGCGCCCGGGCCGGATACTCGAGCGACGTGCTGGTGCTGGCGACGCTGCGGTTTCCCGAGGAGCGGGTGGCGACGCTCGCCCTGAACCGCGTCAGCCAAGCCCCGGAACGCTACCTCGAGATGCGCCTGGATTGCGAGCGCGCCTCGCTGCGACTTTCGCTCGGAGGCGTGGCGCGAGCGAGCATCGAGTGGTCGAAGCGGCTGGGCCGGCCTATGGCGCGGGTGAGCTTTGTGAAAGGCGGCGAAGCGCGCCAGGAGGCGGACGGGCGCTCCGTGGCCTATGTGAAGGAGAAGCAGCCGGCCTTCATGTCCGCCACGGCGACGCACCTGGCGCGATTTGTATCAGCCATACAGACTGGCGCGCGCGACTATGATGCCGCCCGCCACGCCCGCGAGGTGCTGCGGCTGGCCCTGGCCGGCTATGAAGCCGCCGCTTCCGGCGAGACGGCCTGGCTGCGGAGGTAGACCGCTCGGCGGCAGCGGCGCCGCGGTCACTCGCCCGGCCCGATGCTATGCTCGGAGGAGATGGAGGGAAAATGGGCGCCTATGTGAAAGTGGCGAAAGCAAGTGAGGTACCGTCCGGCGCCGGCAAGCTGGTGGAAGTGGCCGGCAAGCAGATCGCTCTGTTTCAAGTGGACGGAAAATACTACGCCCTCGACAACGTCTGCACCCACCGCGGCGGTCCGCTGTCCGAAGGGAGCGTGCAGGGAACCGAGGTCGAGTGCCCGTGGCACGGCGCGCACTTCAACCTGCAGACCGGCCAGGTGACCCGGCCGCCCGCCGCGCGCGACGTAGCGGCCTATCCGGTGCGGCAGCAGGGCGACGACATCGAAATCGAGATCTGACCCCGCGATGCCGCTGCGCGTGATCGACGGGATCGAGGAATTGCGCTCCCTGGTCGGCGAAGAGGTGAGCCAGAGCGAATGGTTTGCAGTCGATCAGAAGCTCATCGATGATTTCGCCGCGGTGAGCCGCGACCGCCAGTGGATCCACACCGACCCCGCGCGGGCCAAAACCGAGTCGCCCTTCGGCGGCGCGATCGCCCACGGGTTTCTCACCCTGTCGCTGCTGAGCCACCTGGCTTCGCAAGCGGTCAAGGTGCAGGGCGGCTTCAAAATGGCGATCAATTACGGCCTGAACCGCGTGCGGTTTCCCGCGCCGGTCCCGGCCGGCTCTCGCATCCGGGCGCGGCTCCGGCTGCAATCACTCGATGAATTATCCGGCTGCATCCAGCTCACGTGGGCGGCCACGGTGGAGGTGGAAGGCGCTTCGAAGCCGTCGCTGGCGGCGGAGTGGCTGGTACGATATTACCAATAGGCGCGCCGGCGCGGCCGGCGGCCGATCTCACTGATAGGTCACGTAGAACGGCGAAGTCCAGGCGATCTCGGGGTAGCCGCTGGGGTTGTCGGGGTCGCGCTGGAAGACGCGGATGTAGTAGTAGGTTTGGCCGGGGCGGGCGCCGGCGTCGCGGAAATGAATCGTCGCCGTCCGCGAGCCGGGCGATTCCGTGAAGATGTACTTGCCGTCCTTGACAACATCGATGCGCAGGATGGCGTCGGGAGCCTCGATCGACGCGGTGATCTCGGGTGGCGTGGCGGCGGAAGCGGTGAACTGCTCGCCGGGCATGTGGCCGCCGGCGGTGGTCTTGACAATAATCTCGTCGCTGGCGGCGTAGGTGCGCCGGGCGAGCATGGCGTCGAAGAGGGCCTCGCGGGTCGGCGCTTCGCTCCATACCGCGGCCCAACTGTTGTGGGTCGAGCCGTGGTCGCTGAAGGAAACGAAGCCGTAGACGTTGCCGCGAGCCAGGGCGTCCTGGGCGAAGTGGCCCGGCTCGTCGGTTTGCGTGGGGCCGCGCTTCTGGTCGGGCGGCAGCCGCCATGCCTCGTAGCTGCCGCGGCAGCCCTGGTAGATCTCCAGCAGACAATCGAACCGGGCGTTGGGCCAGTTCCAGTCGGCCAGCGGCCCGGCGGCAAAGGTATGCGGCACGATGACGATCTTCTGCCCGGATTGCGTCAGCACATTCTTCTCGACCCAGTCCCACAGCGCCGGCGGCGCATTGTCGGGCGCCTGCCGGCCGTGGCGGCGGTCGATCATCCGCAGCGGCGCGCCGCGCTTCAGGAACAGCATGTTGCGGTGGCCCGCCGGGCGCATCATGGAATGTTCGTAGCTGTAGACGGGGATGAAAGACGGCGGATGCGACATCAGGTCCACCGTCTTCTGCACGGTCCACCACTGGTAGTCGCGTACGCCGTCGGGCCAGGAGCCGCCGACAACCTCGTTGTGGTCGCTGGTGCCGAGCCAGTCGAGCTGCGCGGCGTCCATGGCGTAGCGATAGGTATCGAGCACCGAGCCATCCACCCCGCTGTGGCCGCGGATGTCGGTGTGGCGGTGAGAATCGCCGAGCAGCAGGGTGTAGATCTTGCCGCCCGCTTGCATGGTGGCGCGCCGGCGCGCCGCAAAGGCCGAGGCCGGCGGCGTGACGCTGACCGGCTCGAGTTGCGTCGAGACCGGTTCGCCCTTGGCCAGCGACGCCAGATACACGTTGTAGTGCAGCGCGTGGGCCTGGTCGGTGGGGAGGTGGGTGGGCGAGCGGCCATCGCTCGAATAGACCACGCGGAGGCTGCCGTCGGGAACGATTGTGATGCCGGCATGCTGCGTGTTCTGGCCGGAACTCTCGGCCAGGCGCACCGGCGTGCTCCAGCCCTCCGGACCCAGGCGCGTGGCGTAGAAGTGATAGATCTCGGTCGGGTGCGGGAGGGTCCAGTGGCGGAAAACCATCCACAGCCCGCCCGCGCCGTCGAAGGCGAGATGGGGCAGCTCGGCGTAGCGCGCCATGCGGCCGGTGAGGACTTTTTGCAGGTCGGCGGCCGGCGCGAGCACGCGGCTGCCGTCCCACACGCGCAGATTGAGCGTCCGGGAATAGTGCAGGCCGCGGCTGCCGGGGGCGCTCGAGGCGCGCGAAAAATCCTTGCCCCAGTTTTCGCCGGCCTCGTCCCAGGCGACCCACACGCGGTCCCGGCCATCGACTGCGACCGACGAGTGGAACTGCGCCGCCGGCTCGCCGGTGATGGGGATGGGCGCGGAGGCGCGCGCGCCGTCGAAGGAAGCCAGGAAGACGTCATAATTGCCGGCCTGGTAGCTGTCCCAACTGATCCAGGCCGTGCCGCGGGAGTCGAGGGCGACGGCCGGCTCCCAGTCATCAGCAATACTCGGGGAGACCCGCGCCTCCGGGCCCCAGCGGCCGCTGGCGCTCCTGCGCCGCGCGTAGATGTCGCTCTCTCCGTTGCGAAACGACTGCCACACCACGGTGACGTTGCCTTTGGCGTCGGCCGCGGCGCGGGCGTTGAAGTCGCTGAATGCAGCGTGCGTAAGCCGCTCGACTTTGCCCGGCTTGCCGTTCGCGGAAATGCGGGCGGCAAACAGCTCGAAATTGCCGCCGGGCTTGCCCTGGTCGACCTGCCCCGACCACACGGCCAGCGCCGCGCCGCCCGGCAGCGCAACGATGGCCGGCGAGTAGTGATCGCCGGAGCCGTCGTTGAGGGGAATCGGCTCGGCCGCCGGGCTGTTTTCGCCGACGCTGCGCCGCCGCTCCACCAGCACCTGGTCGCGGTCCTTGCCGTTCCATTGCACGTAGATGGTCCACAGGGCTCGATCTGACGCGGCGGCGACGGCGGGCCAGTCGGCGGTCATCGCTGGATCGCTGATGCGCGCAGCCGGAACCTCCCCGGCGAGGGTGGCGGGCGCGAGGTCCGGGCTGCGCAGATCAAAGTTTCCCTCGCCGGCCTCCGACTCGGCCTGGGCGGCCTGCGCTTTCTTGCGCGCGCCCCGCGGCCGCTGCTGCGGACCCGGCTCCGCGCGCGGCTGCATGCGTCCCGCCATTGCCGCCAGCCCCACCGCCGCTATTGCCATCGCCACCCACGCTCGCATCGACCCTCCTTGCGCTGCGACTTGTTTCCAGCCGCACACCTGTGAACCTGCCGCACAGGCGCAGGCCGGTTAATCTCCTTTAAGTCAACAGCTTACACCTGGCACGCGGCTTGCATCGAGCGGCCGGGATGAAATATTTCTGTCTGCTCCTGGTCTTCTCGGGCGCCGTCTTGCCCGCCTGGGGGCAGCCAGCCACCGAACTCAACGTCAACTCCCGCTATACCATCGAGAGCATCGAGATCACCGGCGTGAGCAAGTACAAGCTCAGCAAAGCGCTGGCCGAGGAAGTGCACCGGCTCACCGGCCAAAAGTTCGATCCAGAGGCGGTGCGCGAGCTGGCGCGGAAATTACGAAACGAATTGCACGCCCGCGCCGTTTCACAAAAGCTGGCGCGCGGCGACCAACCCGAGCAGCTCAAGGTAACGCTCGAGGTCAAGCCGCAGGAGCGGCGGTTTGACGTCGCGCTGCCCAAAGCTATGTACTACTCGAGAGGCGGCTGGACCGGCGACGTGGAAGGCAAGGTGCGCCTCGACTCCGCCAGCAGCGTTACGGTCGGGGTGCTGAGCGACAGCGATGCGTTGCTCGAGCGCTACGCGGGAATAACGGCGCGCTACGAAAACACGAAGCTCGAAAGCGACCGCGTGCGGCTGCGGTTTACGTTTGAGGGTTATCACCAGCAATGGAACGCGTCGACGCTCGAGGCCCTCGATCGCGCGGGCGAAGCGGCCGGCGCATCCGGTATCTACCGCGCGCGCTACAACCTGGAGCCGGTGGTGAGCGTCGTGCTGGCGCGGCCTCTCACGCTGAGCGCCGGCGTGAGTTTCGGGTTCGTCGAGACCCAGTTTCCGGCCTCTCGCACGCAGGCGGCCAATGCGGTGGTCGGCGGGTTGCGCTACCATGACCAGTTGGAGGATTCCGCCGGCCGCAAGCACACCGTGGAGGCCGGCTACCGCCTGCGCGCGGCGAGCAAGTCACTCGCGAGCGACTTCGGTTACACGCGGCAGCGGTGGGACCTCGGTTACGAGATCGGATGGAGCAAGCAGGCCGTGGCAGCGAGTTTTGCCGCCGGTGTTTTGACCGGGCGCGCGCCGCTCTATGAGCGGTTCGTTCTGGGCAACAGCGAGACGCTCCGCGGCTGGAGCAAGTTCGACGTGGCGCCGTTAGGCGGCGACCGCATGGCGCATACCTCGCTCGAGTACCGCTACGAAGACTTCGCCGTTTTCTACGACGTGGGCGCGGACTGGATGCGGGGCGGGGCGGCACTGGCCCGGCACTCCGTAGGCGTAGGCTTGCGCGATCCCAACTTCTTTGCCTTTCTCGCCTTTCCCATCAAGACGAGGCGGGCGGAGCCGATCTTCATGGTGGGTACGAATTTTTGACGCCGCCTGCGGCGGAGATGAGCCGCCGATCGTGGCTGCTGGCGTTGCTCTATGCGCCCCTGCGTGAGGGCCCGCCGGCGGCAGCGCTGGTGGTGCACGCGCAGGGCGATCGCCTCCGCTTCAGCGCGCCCAGCCTTCGCTTTTTGACCGGCAAGCCTTTGGAGCGCCTGCACAACGGCGCTTCGGTCACCTTCGACTTTCAGCTCACCTTGTTCGCCGGCGCCAGAACGGCGCGGCTCGAGCAGTCCTTTGCGCAGTTTGTGTCGAGCTACGACCTATGGGAAGAGAAGTTCTCGGTGGTGCGCCTGGGCGCAGCGGCCCGCCGCTCGGCCTCCCACCTTTCCGCCGCCGCCGCCGAGGCCTGGTGCCTCGACAATCTCATGCTGCCGGCCGCGCGGCTGTCTCGCGACAAGCCGTTTTGGGTAAGATTGGAGTTGCGCGAGGAAGATCCCAAAGAGCGGCCCGCCGAGCCGGGTGACCCGGGGCTCACCCTGGCGCGCCTGATCGAGATTTTCAGCCGCCCCGCCCGAGAGCAGCAGCTCCACCTGGTGGAAGAGGCCGGCCCGCTGCGGTTGATGGATCTCGAAACCTCCGCGACTGCCAGGTGAATCGCCTTCGCAACCGACTGATCGTGGTGTTCGTAGCGGCCACGCTGGCCCCGCTCGGCGTGACCCTGTGGGTGACGGCGTCGCTGCTCGAGCGCAGTCTCAGCTATTCGCCGGCCCGCGAGCTTGACCAGCTCTCGAAGTCGCTCGAGACCGTGGGCCGCGAGTTTTACCAGCGGGCCCGCCGCGAGCTGAAGCGCCAGGCGGCGGCCGGCGAAATCAGTCCCGTGCGTTACGCCGGGGCGGACCGCCAGAGCTGGCCGGCGGCGGTCGAGGAGTTCTGGGCGAGCCCCGAGACGGAACGGTTCGTGCTTGCGGGCGACGGCGGGGACCGGCTCGAGTTGCTCGAGCGGCACGGCGCCGAGACGTGGGTCTACGCCATGCCGCTCGGCGAGATTCGCATGGAGCGGCTGGCCGATCAGTACCGCCGCGCGCGGGAACTGGTCGAAGCCGGACAGGCGCGCGACCTGCGGCGCGGTTTCCTCTACACCTATGTATTACTGGCAGCAGGAATCTGGGGGGCTGCGCTGGCCGTGCTGGCCTTCCTGGCGCACCGCGTGAGCCGGCCCATCCAGCAGCTCACGGCCGGCCTCGACCAGCTCGCTTCCGGCAATCTGGCGGCGCGCCTCGATGATCCCCGCTGGGTCGCCCAATGGGGGCGGCGCGACGACGAGATCGGCCGCGCCATCCAGGCTTTCAATCACACCGCCGCGCAGCTCCAGCGGAATCGCGACCGGCTGGTCTATCTCACCCAGCTTGCGAGCTGGCAGGCTTTGGCCCGCAAGATGGCGCACGAGGTGAAGAACTCGCTCACCCCGATCCGGCTGACCATGGAAGAGATGCTCGCGCGCGGCGAGGGCGACCGGGCGTTTCTGGAGCAGGCCGCGCAGATCGTGGTCGACGAGGTGGAGAGCCTGGAGCGGCGCGTCCGCGCGTTCTCCGAGTTTGCCGCGGAGCCGCCGGTCGAGCCGGGGCCGGTCGACGTGAACGCGCTGGTCGAGGAGCGCGTCGCCTTCTTGCGAACGGCCCACCCGGAGGTGACTTACAGCCTTCGCCTGGACGAGAGCCGTCCGCGAGCCTACGCCGACCAGGACCTGGTCAAAGGCATCCTCACGAATCTGTTCGAGAATGCGGCGGAGGCCGCCGGCGCCGGCGGGAGAATCCTGGCGGCGACTTCTGTGCCTGGCGGCGACGCGTCGCCGGACAAGCTCGCCATCGAGGTGCACGACTCGGGGCCGGGCATTCACGGGCGGGCGCGCGAATCGCTGTTTCAGCCGACCATCTCGTTCAAGAAGCGGGGCATGGGGCTCGGGCTTTCCATTGCCCGCAAGAGCGCGCTGCTGTCAGGCGGTGATATCGTGCTCGTCGAGAGCGAGCTGGGAGGCGCGGGCTTTCGCGTGCTGCTGCCGGTGGTTTCGAATGGCGTCGAAACGAATCCTGATCGTCGATGACGAAGAGAACATCGGGCGCTCGCTGCGGCTGATCCTGGAGCGGGAGGGCTATGCGGTCACGGTGTGCCGCTCGATCGCCGAGTTTCAGGCTCACGCCGATGCCCGCCGCGCCGATGCCTATTTGTTCGATGTGCGGCTGCCGGACGGCAACGGCATCGACCTGCTGCGCTCGCTCCGGGAGCGCGACGGCCCCACGCCGGCCATCATGATTTCCGGCCACGGCACCATCGCCGAGGCGGTGGAAGCTACGCGCGCCGGAGCTTTTGATTTCTTAGAGAAGCCGCTCGGCCGCGACCGCGTGCTGCTGGCGCTCAAGAACGCGCTCGATCACGCCAGCCTGCGCCGGGAAAACGAGCGGCTGCGCGAGCTGGTGAGCGCCGGGCCGGAGGGGCCGCAGATGATCGGCTCGAGCCCCGCGTTTCAGCACGCCGTCGAGCAGGCCACGCTCGCTGCCCGCTCCGACGCGCGCGTGCTGCTGATCGGCGAATCGGGCACGGGCAAGGAGCTGCTGGCGGCGCACATCCACCGGGCGAGCCCCTTTGCCGCCGGCCCGTTTGTGAAGGTGAACTGCGCGGCGATCCCCACCGAGCTGCTCGAAAGCGAGTTGTTCGGCCACGAGAAGGGCGCTTTTACCGGCGCGGCGGCGGCCCGGCGCGGGAAGTTCGAGCTGGCCGATGGCGGAACCCTCTTCCTCGATGAAGTGGGCGACCTGCACGGCGCGTCGCAAGCCAAGCTGCTGCGTGTTTTGCAGGAAGGCGAGTTTCACCGCGTCGGCGGCGAGCAGACCATCCGCGTGGCGGTGCGCGTGGTGTCGGCCACCAACCGGGATCTCGCGGCGCTGGTGGCGCAAGGCAAATTCCGCGAGGACCTGTATTACCGCTTGAGCGTGGTGCCGGTGCGCGTGCCCGCGCTGCGCGAGCGCCCGCAAGACGTGCACCCGCTGGCCGAATACTTCCTCGCAGATTTTTGCGCCCGCAACAATTTCAAGCCCAAGGCCATCGACCCCGAGGTTTACCCGGTTCTCGAAAAATACCCGTGGCCGGGCAATACGCGCGAGCTGCGAAACGCCGTCGAGCGCATGGCCATCCTCACCGCGGGCGACCGGCTGACCCTCGAGTCGGTTCCCGTCGAGATCCGCCTGCCGCGGGATTCCGGCCCGCGCTCGAGCGTGCAGCAAGCCCGCGACGCCGCCGAGCGCGAGCAGATCCTGCGCGCGCTCGAGGAAGCCAACTGGAACGTCTCCGCCGCCGCGCGCGCCCTCGGCATGGAGCGCACCAACCTCCACAAGCGCATGCGGGCGCTGAGCCTCGGCCGGGAAAAATAACCCGGCTCCAGCGGAGCTTCCACGCCCCGCCGGCTTGGCAAGCCACGGCCCTGAAACGAGCCTCCCCGGCCGGCAAATCGCGTCCTCGGTTGTCGTCGGCCGGAAATCGCCCAGCCGCCGCGCTATGGCCACCGCCGCATGCCGGCGCGCGGCTCCGCCGGGGCCCCAGCCAGGCGCCCCGGCCGATCCAAGAGCGGTCCTGCTAGGAATCGAGCAGCGCGGCCATCAGCGCGCCCTTGGCCGTGGTGTTGAGCGGATCGGCCGCCAGGCGAATCTCCGAGATGGCGAGCGGCAGGTTGGCCTGTCGGATCGCTTTCTCCAGCCGCGGCAGGAACCCGCTCAGCATAGCGCTGCCGCCGGCCACCACGATCGGCACCGGCTTTTCGAGCTTGGGCACTTTTCTCGATTCGGCCAGCGAGTTCTCGAGCCGCGCCACCACGGTCTGGATCATGTCGTCGTAGTAGATAGTCAGCGCCTGCTCGATGTTGTTGGAGGTGTGGCCGTTGAGGCCGAACCCGCCTTCCTTCAAAAGCCGGATGGCGGTCGGTTTTTCCCCGGTCACGGCCGCCGCGCTGCGGTCGATGAAGTCGCCCGCTTTGCTCGTGCTGAACGAGATCACCGGCATGCCGAGATAGGCCAGGCAGACGTTGCACATGCCGCCGCCGAAGCTGACGCCGATGCCGGTGAAATTGTTTGCCTCCAGCTCCGCGAACACCACTGCGAGCCCCTCGTTGATGCTCCTGGCCTGGAAGCCCAGGCGCGTCAGCAGCTCTTGCAGGGTGGTCTCGTGAAAAGCCAGGTCGCCTTCGCCGCCCGGCGCCGCGCTGGGCACGCTGAAAAAGATCCGGCCGCCTTCCCGGCCGTTGCACAGCCGGAGAATGGTCTCTTCGATCACTTCCAGGCTCTTGTGCTCGCTCGGATTGAGCAGGCCGTTCTGCATGGGGCGGCGCGTGTCACCGCAGAAGATGTGGGCCAGTTTCTCGGCCCGGTCCCCCAGGACGACCAGCTCCCGCCCGGCGGTCTTGTACGGGATGCTCTCTTTCTGGAGCATCCCTTCGGTGATCTTTGAGGCCGGCAAGGCCACAAAGGCGTTGAGTTGCGCCCGGTAGCTGAAGCCAACTCCGTTGGGTTCGGCCAGCACGATGCGGCTCGTTCCGATATCCAGTCCCCGGCCTGCGGCCAGGGGTTCTCTCGTTTGCATTTTCCTCTTCCTCCTTTTCTTGCTCGTTCTTTCCTTGCTGCTCATACCACTACTCCTGCCGCGATCTGGCCCCGTCACAGGCGCCCCCGCTGCGAGGCGGAGCGGCGCCGGTAGTCCTGTTGCAACTGCCGGCGATAGCGGTCCGCCGAGATTTGCCGCTCGGCGGCCTCGCGCTCCAGCCGCGTTTCCGCGAGCCGGATGCCCGGCCACAGCCGGCCGTGCACGGCCTCCGCAAACGCGGCGTCGTAGCCGAAGCCGAATTCGGCGATGCTAGGTATTGCCTCGTTATACTTGTTGGTCAGCCCCAGAGCTTCGTACGGAAACGCTCCTCCCCAGTCGGTGTGGTAGCCGATCAGCATCCGCGCCGGGTTCACCGAGACCAGGTCGTGGCTGACGCAGTTGCGCTCCACCGCCCCCGAGCGGGCCAGCAGCATCTGGGCGAGCAGCCGGCCGCTGTAGATCTGAGCCGGTGTGATCGGGTCTTCTCCGTCTTTGCCAGCGCCCCCCTGGTCCGTGCGGGCTTCGAAGGCCACGGCGATGAAGGCCTGGTTCAGGTCCAGATACAGCTCGCCCGCCGACGCCCACAGCGAGTGCCCCGCGTGGTAGGCGTACTCCGCCTCGGGCACGACCCGGTACGCGCGGCCAAAGCGGTCGATGACGAAGTTGTAGAGCTTGCGCCGCTGCACATAGTCGAGCAGCCCCTCGTCGCGCCGCCGGATCAGGCGCCGGTTGGCCGGCTCGAGGGCCGTGACTTCGCTTTCCGTGGTGTGAAACACGATACCGGCGGGCTCATGGCGCCACTCGGGCGCGGACTGCCGCTCCCTATCGCCGTCTCCGAGGCGGAAGACCGCATAGTGCCGCGGGCCGGTGTGGGTGGCGAAATCGTTGAGAATCCGCAGGCCGTTGCTGTAAAGCTCGGAGGAGCCGGTGGTCTCAACCAGCCAGAGGTTGCGCGTGGAGCTTGCCGCCGCCGCGGCGGGTTCGGGCGCGAGAGAGGCCGGCGGGCCAGCCGGCGCTGCGGCGCTCGCCGTCTCCTGGGCCGGCCGCGGGCGCCACATCGGGCCGCGAACCGCGATCAGCAACAGGCACACCGGCGCCGCCGCGGCGCACCTCCACAGCAGCCCGCGATGCCGGTAGGCCCGCAGCAGCAGCGCGTCGGCGAATCCCAACCCGCGCGCCGCCTCGGGAGACGCCACCCAGAGCGCTTCGAGCGCGACCGCCCGCGACCGCAGCTTCCACAGCGCCCGCTGGGGGCGGAGAAACGGATTCGCGCCGCCGAACGTGCGGACGCTAAGCTGCACGAACTTGAGGCGCTCCACCGAGTCCGGCACCAGCGCGCTGTAGCGCTCGATCAGTTTCAGATAGGCCTGCTCGCGCAGTGTGCTCATACGGCCGCTACACCCACAAGCATCGGCGGGCTATGGCCCGGACATTAGGGGCAGTAGGGGAGAGGGCGTAGGAGCAAGCGGCAGGGGCGACCTAAGAGGGCGCTTGTCAAATGACCCTATTTGGCAGCTTTGGTGGACTTTCCATTGGCCGAAGCAAGTCAGCCGATGATCTCATTGATCCCATCAACGACGCGCGCGAGCTCTTCATCGGACGCGACCCCGAGACGCCCGCCCATACGCTCTACGGCTAACGTGCGGATCTGGCTGATCTTGATCCAGGATCGCTTGGGCAGGCCCGCGGCGTTGTTCGGCAACGTGAGGGGAAAACCGGCCCGAGGCTCTTGGCTGGTCAAAGCGACCGCGATCACCGTACCAGAGCGCTCATTGAAGACATCGTGGCTTACGACCAGCACCGGACGCAGCCCGGCCTGCTCCCGGCCACGCACGGGGTTCAGGTCAGCCCAGCGGATCTCCCCTCTCAGTATTCGGGCCACGTTTCCAGGCTTCCTGCGAGGCCCTCTTCCGCGAGCGCTTTCTCCTGTTTCGGATCGAGCTTGGCGCACTCCCGTGCCAGCCGAGTGCGGGCTAATCGCTGGAGTTTCTCGGCGAGCGCCGCTTCGACGGCCTGGCTCCGATTCCGGAAGCGCTGCTCGGCCACGAGTTCATCGACGCGGTTGACCAGATCGGACTCCAGCGTCAAGGCAACCTTCGTTTTGGGCATGGCAGTCTTGGTATGATAAATTATCATACCACAACCAGCGGGCCAGTAAACGTCGCCCGCCGCGGAACGCCAAATCGTCAGCGCCCTGGCACGCGGCGGCCACCCCGTCACGCCGCCGCTTCCGCCACGGCGCGCACGGCTTCCTCCACGTCCTCCATGGTGTTGTAGACGTGCGGGCAGAGGCGCAGGCCGCCGGTGGGGGCGCCGGCGATGCCGTGCTTGGCGTAGACCTCGTCGTAGACCTTCTTGAAGTCGGCGCCCTCGAAGCGAGCGATGCAGACGCCGGCGCTGAGGCGCGGGTCCATGGGCGTCACCATCCGGACCGTGCGGATGCGGCTCAATCCATCTTTCAGCGCGGCGGCCAGCTCCATCACGCGCGCTTCCACGCGCTCGGGGCCGAGGATGCGGTGAAAATCGACGGCTGTGCCGACGGCGGCGAGGCAGGCGTCGTCGCGCTGGCCCAGGCTCTCGAACTTGCGCGCGCCCGGGAGGCCGGTCTCGATCTTGGCGCCCCAGTCCGCGCCGACGATGTTCGGCCACAACTCGCCGAGGCGTTCCTTGCGCACGTAGAGCACGCCCGCCTCCTTCGGTCCCATGAACCACTTGTGCGCGCTGGCGGCGAACGAATCGCAGCCGAGGCGGCGCAGGTTGAGGTTCAAGGCGCCCCAGGCCTGCGCGCCGTCCACGTGGGCGTGGATGCCGCGCCGCCGCGCCATCTCGCACAGCTCCGCGGCCGGCAGCCGGATGCCGGTGTTGTTGGTGACGTAGGTGATTGCCAGCACGCGCGTCCTGGGCGTGAGGCTTTCTTCAAACAGCTTGAGGATGGCGCCGGCGTCCTTCACGTCGCGCGGCACCGACACCTTCTTGACCGTGAAGCCGAAGCGCGCCGCGCGCACCTCCCAGGCGACGTTATTGGTGGGGTGGTTCAGGTCGAACAGCACCACCTCGTCGCCGGATTTGAGATGCATTCCGTTGTTGACCACGTTGTTGGCTTCGCTCGTGTTGCGCACCAGGGCGATTTCCTCCGGCTCGACGCCGAGCTGCTCGGCCACCTTGCGCCGCGATTCCGCGAGCGTGACGGCGAATTTGGCGCGGTTCTGGAACGAGACGTCGGAGTCGATGTCCCGCGTCAGCTCGGCCACCCGCTCGGCCACCACGCGCGGCGAGGGACACAGGTTGGCCGCATTCAGCGGGATCACGCCGTGGCGCAGCGGAAACTGCTCCTTGACCAGGCTCCAGTAGCTTTCCGAACCCGCCAGCCTGGCCGCCGGCGCGAGCGCCAGCCGGGCCGCGAGCGCCCCGCTCGAGGCGGCTGCCGATTTTAAGTAGGTAGCTCCGGCTACTCCCACAAAGCCGCCGAGAAACGAACGCCGCGTCGCTGCGAGTGACATGGCTGCAACCTCCTGTTCTGGTCCGATAGCATAGCGCAGCGCGGGGCGTTGCGCCAGCCAACCGAATGTAGTTTAATCTTGGGACATGAAACCGCGAATTTTCCCCCTTGCGCTTGCCTTGCTGCTGGCCGCCGCTCTGGCGCCCGCTTCCCGCGCCGCCGACGTCGAGAAAACCAGAGCCGGCGACCTCACCATCACCCCCATTCACCACGCCAGCCTCATGTTCCGCTTCGAGGACAAGGTGATCCACATCGATCCGTGGAGCCAGGGCGACTACTCGAGCCAGCCCCGGGCCGACTATATCTTCATCACCGACATTCACGGCGACCACATGGACCCGGCCATGATCGACAAGCTGAGAAAGGATTCCACCGTCGTGGTCGGCCCCGCCGCAGTGGCCGAGAAAATTCACGGCATCACGGTCATGCACAACGGCGAGAGCAAGAAGTTCGGCGGCTTCGAGGTGGAAGCGGTGCCAATGTACAACCTCAAGCGCGGCCCGCAGCCCGGCGCCTTCTACCACACCAAGGGCCGCGGCAACGGCTACGTTTTCAATTTCGGCGGCAAGCGCGTCTACGTCTCCGGCGACACCGAAGCCATCCCCGAGATGCGAGAACTCAAAAACATCAGCATCGCGTTCATCTGCATGAACCTTCCCTACACCATGACGCCCGAAGAGGCTGCCGAGGCCGTTAAAGAGTTTCGGCCCAAGATCGTCTACCCCTACCACTACAGCAAGAGCGACGTGAACGCTTTCGCCGCAGCGCTCAAAGGCCAGAAGGGCATCGAGGTCCGGCTGCGCGATTGGTATTAAAGGCTACGCCGCGAGCTCCCATCTGCGGGTCTTAGGGCCGTTCATTCACTTAGCATGAACGTTTTTTAATGTTTGTTTCATTCAGGCTTCATGCCCGGTTGACAAACTGGAGCGGTCTGCTATTGAAGCGGGCAAATTTTGAGGAGACAAACAACAATGAGGAAACTGCTTAGCTTGCTGATGCTGCCGGTAGTGGCCGTCGCGTTCTCGGTGGTCGTGCCGACTGCCAGCGCTCAGGACACGCCGCCCAAGAAAGAGAAGAAGAAGAAGTCCGGCAAAAAGAAGAAGGAGAAGAAGGAAGGCGAAACGAAGTAAGCTCCCTCTCGCCAAACTCTTGGCTGCGGGGGCCTGCGCTCCCACCTTTTCGCAGTAACCCCCGCAGCGATAGAATAGTGGTAGTGCGGCCGCGCGCGCTTGCCAGTATACGACTGTGCGCATTCTCCTGGTGGAAGATGAATTAAAGGTTGCCAGCTTCATCCGCAGCGCGCTGGAGGAAAACTCCTACGCGGTGGATGTGACCCACGACGGGGAAGAAGGCTGTTACATGGGCGAGACCACCGACTACGACCTGGTGATTCTCGACATCATGCTCCCCAAGATGGACGGTTTTCAGTTGCTGCGCCGGCTGCGGGCGCGCAAGCCGGGGGTGCCGGTGCTGGTGCTGACGGCGCGGGGCTCGGTGGAGGACCGGGTGCGGGGCCTCGACCTGGGGGCCGACGACTACCTGGTGAAGCCGTTTGCGCTGGCGGAGCTTAACGCGCGGGTGCGGGCGCTGCTGCGGCGGGGCGTGCGGGAGTCCTCGGCCGAGATCCGGGTCGACGACCTGGTGCTCGATTCCGCGCGGCGCCGGGTGACGCGGGCGGGCAAGCCGATCGAGCTTTCCAACAAAGAATACAGCCTGCTCGAGTACCTGATGCGCAACGCCAACCATGCCGTGACGCGCGGCATGATCGCCGAGCACGTTTGGGATTCGAGCTTCGACAGCTTCACCAACGTCATCGACGTTTACATCAACCACCTGCGCAACAAAGTGGACCGCAACTTCGGCCGCAAGCTGATTCACAGCGTGCGGGGCGTGGGCTACCGCATCTCGGCCAGCGAGCCCGAACATGACCCGGTTTCATAGAACGGTCCGGTTCCGGATCACCGTGCAGCACACGGCGGTGTTCGCCTTTCTGTTCACCGTGTTCAGCGTGGGACTGTACTACGGGCTGCAGCGCCTGGCGGCGCGCCAGGTCGATCTGGAGCTGATCCAGCGGGCGAAGCTGCTGCTGCCCGAGCTGGTGATCGTCAACGGCGAGCCGATGCTGCGGCAAGGCATCGACGAGGTGATGTCGCAAGAGCTTCGCACCGCCTATTTCCATTCCGAGATCACCGACCAGAAGGGAAAGGTCATCAAGCGTTCGCCGCGCTTCCGTTCACCCAAGAAGGCGCCGCGCGCCGTGCCGGTTTCCGGGAAGCTGTCGGCCGACAACCCCGTTTTCACCAGCTTCACCTCGGAAAACGAGCGCTTCCGCATGGCCATCCTGCCGCTGCACGACGAAAACGGCCAGGAATATTTCGTGCGCATTGGCTACCCGCTCGAAGCGATCGACGACGCCTTTCGCAACCTGCGCTTCTTCCTGCTGGCAGGCGGCCCGCTGATTGTGGCCATGGCGGCGCTGGGAGGCTGGATCCTGGCGCGCGGCTCGCTGCAGCCGGTGGCCAACATCACCCAGGCGGCGCGGCAGATTTCGGCGCAGGGGCTGAACCAGCGCATTGCCGTGCGCGGCGTGGGCGATGAGCTGGATGAGCTGGCGCGCACCTTCAACGAGATGCTGGAGCGGCTGCAAGCGAGCTTCGAGCAGGCGCGCAATTTTTCGTTTGACGCCGCCCACGAGCTGCGCACGCCGCTCACCGCTATGCGCGGCGAGACCGAGGTGGCGCTGCTCCGCAACAACTCGGCCGAGGAATTGCGCCGCGTGCTGCGGTCCAACCTGGAAGAGATCAACCGCATCACCGCCATCGTCAACGACCTGCTGACCGTGGCCCAGGGCGAAGCCGGCGCGCTCGAGCTGCGCCGCGAAACGGTCGGCCTTTCCGAACTTGCCGGCAGCATCGTCGAAACCGTGCAGGTGCTGGCCGAGGACAAAGACGTGAAGCTCGACGCCGCCATCGAGCCGGGCGTCAAGGTCACCGGGGACTCGCTGCGGCTGAGCCAGTTGCTGCTGAACCTGCTCGACAACGCCATCAAGCACAGCTCGCCGGGCCAGACGGTCCGCATGACGCTCGAAAAAAACGGCGCCGGGCCGACCCT
>DASQHK010000395.1:0-3303 GCA_035632135.1 Bryobacterales bacterium | reverse complement strand
TGCGCAAAGAGAGCCGCGACCATTTCATCCCCGGCAAGTTCATCTGCCCGCACGGGGCCTGCTTCGATCACCAGGGGAATGTTTTTGTTGTCGAGTGGGTCGAGGTCGGCCGCGTCACCAAGCTGCGAAAGGTGGCGTAATTTCCGGCTGCGTCGCTGTGGCTACAGCGGGGTTTCCACAACGCTGTCGATCGCCGCAAACAGTTCTTCCGGCCGGATGGGCTTGGCGACGTAGCCGTCCATGCCCGCCTCCAGGCATTGCTCGCGGTCGCCTTTCATGGCGTTGGCGGTGAGAGCGAGGATCGGAATGTGGCCGCCGCCGGCCCTTTCCTTCTCGCGGATGGCGGCCGTGGCCTCCGCTCCATCCATTTCAGGCATGTGCATGTCCATCAGCACCACATCGAAACGCTCTCGCTCCAGGGCGGCGAGGGCTTCCCTGCCGTGCGGCGCCACCACCACGCTGTGTCCGCGCTTTTCGAGCATCCGCACCGCCAGCCTTTGATTCACCTCGTTGTCTTCGGCCAGCAGGATGCGTAAGGCGCGCCGGTCTTCCCGCAGGGAATGGCGCGTCACCAGTTTGGCCGAAGCCTCCTCGGCGGGAGGCTCGCCTAGCACCGTGATAATCGCGTCGAGCAGTTCCGAAGGCCGCACCGGCTTGGTGAGATACGCCCCCACGCCCAGTTTCCGGCACCGGGCCGCCTCGCCCCGCAGGCCGGCTGCGGTCAGCATGATGATCGCCGTCCCCGCCAGCTCCGGCTCCTTCCGTACCCGCTCCACCAGCGCAAAGCCGTCCGCGTCTGGCAGCCCGCTGTCGGTAAGAAGCAGGCGAAAGGGCTTTCCGGCGGCTTCGGCTCGCTTCATCATGCCCAGCGCCCGCTCGGCGCTGTCAGCGCCCATGGCCTTCATCTGCCACCGGTCGAACATCTCGAGTAAAATGCGCCGGTGCGTCGCGTTGTCCTCCACCACCAGCACCAGAATCTCGCGCAGATTGACGGCCCACCGCCGGCCGGGCCGCAGCGCCGGAGAGGTCGGCAAGCCCAGCCGCGCCGTGAAGTGAAAAACGCTGCCGCGCCCAGGCTCGCTCTCGACCCGGATCTTCCCACCCATCAGCGCCGCCAGCCGCGAGCAGATCGTCAGCCCCAGGCCCGTGCCGCCATAGCGGCGCGTGGTCGAGCTGTCGGCCTGCGAGAAAGAGTCGAAAATCTGCCCTTGTTTTTCGGCCGGAATGCCGATTCCCGTGTCGCTCACGGAAAAGTGCAGCGTGACCTCAGCGTTCGTCAGCTCTTCCGCCTCCGCGCTCACCACCACTTCTCCGCGCTCCGTGAATTTCACCGCGTTGCCGATTAAATTAGCGAGGATCTGCCGCAGCCGCCCCGGATCGCCCGCCACTGCTACCGGCGTCCCGGGCGCGATGCGCAGGGCCAGCTCCAGCCCTTTCTGCTGGGCCCGGAGCGCGGAGCCTTTCATCACCTGGTGCAGGGTCTCCTCGAGATCGAAGTCGATCTGCTCCAGATCGAGCTTGTCGGCCTCGATCTTGGAGAAATCCAGAATGTCGTTGATCACTCGCAGCAGCGAATCCGATGACGTTTTCACCATTTCCAGGTATTCCCGCTGCTCCGTGGTCAGCTCGGTCTCGAGCGCCAGTTCTGTCATGCCGACAATCCCGTTCAGCGGCGTCCGGATCTCGTGGCTCATGTTGGCGACGAATTCGCCTCTGGCGCGGTTGGCTGCCTCGGCGGCTTCTTTGGCCTGTTGCAGCTCTTCCTGCGCGTGCCTCCGCTGGCTGATATCCTCGATGCTTCCCACGCAGCCGGTCAGCGTCCCGTTGGCGGAGAAAATCGGCCGCCCTTGCGCGTGGATCCAGCGAACGTTTCCCTCTGCAGTTGCAATGCGCACTTCGTGCGAAAAGTCGGAGCGTGAGCGAATGGCCTCCAACAGGTCCGCCTTCGCGCGCTCGCGATCTTCGGGATGGATCACGCTGGTCCAGCCGTCGCCCAAGCTTTCCTCCGGCGGCTGCCCCGAGATCTCTTGCCACCGCGGATTGGTATACAAGGTGCGGCCTTGCGCGTCGGTCTGGAACACCGCCACGGGCGAAGAAACACTCAACGACCGGAAGCGCTCTTCGCTCTCCTGCAGCTCGGAGGTCCGCTCCTGCACCTGCCGCTCCACCCCCGCATTGACCGCTTCGAGCTTTGCCTGCCGGTCGGCGACCTGCCACAGATCCCGCACGCCGTGCCGGCAGAATTGAATCAGAATGATGTCTTCAAACAGCACCCAGCCGGCGTGCTCCGCCCACCGCCAGGGGCTGGCGGCCAGCACCCCGTAGACCGATTGCGGCCAGAAAATTCCGCGGATCAGGTGATCCAAAGCCACTACAAGTGTGGCTGGAACCAGCACGGCCCAATCCCGGTAGAACGCCAGAAAGGCCAGTGAGCCGAAGACATGAAAGTGGGTTTCGATGCGTCCGCCCGTCAGGTGGATGAGCAGCGCCGAGACAAGCATTTGCGCCACAGCGATGACGTGGCGGGTGAGCACGCTGCCGGGCCGGGTGAGGCCGAGGTAGATCGGAAAAACGATGATGGCCGCCCCCAGAAAGACGGCCGCCATGACGTGCGGGTGGATGTGGCTGTCAGCGCCCGCCCAGGCCTTCGGCGAAATCCAGCAGGCCGCCGCAATGCCTGCGAGCCACTGGCACCCCATCAGCACCACGAACAAGTGATCGGTCCGCCGGAAGATGCCGCGCCGTTGCTCGTCAAATAGCTCTCGAGCGCGGCGAGCGATCTTTACCGGCTCCATTTTGCCTCGCGGCGCGCGTCACGCAGTCCGCAGCCGAATACGAAGTTTTTCGCGCGCCCCGCCGGCTCTCCACGCAGCAAGGCCTCGACCGCATCGCGTCCCGGGTTCTCGCCCTCGTGCCCCCGCCCGTCGGTGATGCCTCCGCTGAACAGCAGCCGTCCGTTCGCGTCGTACAGCAGCGTCTGCCCGGAGGTGAGCGCCCCGAACCGCTCCGCCTCCACGCCGCCGCTGTCTTCCATCACGTGGACGCCGGGAATGCGGGCCGCGCTGTCCCACAGATCCGTGTGCACCCACTGTTCGTCCACTCCGGCCGGCTTCAGGAACAGCACCGTCGCTTGCACCCGCCCCTGGCAATGCGTCATGAGCAGGGCCAGCTCCGCGATGGTGGCCCGCGTACACGGGCACTGCGGGTGCCCCAGCATCACCAGCGTTGCCTGGCCGGCTGCGCGCCGCGCCCGGCTCC
Organism: Bryobacterales bacterium; assembly: GCA_035632135.1. GTDB lineage: Bacteria > Acidobacteriota > Terriglobia > Bryobacterales > JACQDG01 > DASQHK01. The sequence goes on along the minus strand of DASQHK010000395.1, from coordinate 45 downwards.
CCGACGGCCACTGCGCCGGCGCGCCTCCCTCCGGCCCCCGCGTGT
>DASQHK010000394.1:0-4128 GCA_035632135.1 Bryobacterales bacterium | reverse complement strand
GGCGCTTCCTTCGCCGCTGGAAAGCTGGTGTTCTCTCGCACCCGGGTCGACATGAATTTCTGGGCGCTGCCTCTCGATTCGGCCGGTGAGCATGTCACGGCGACGCCTGAGCCTCTTACTTCGACCCCCGCTCGCAAGGGTCAGCAGTCCGCGGCCGGCACGAGGCTGCTGTATAGCGCTGAAAACGGCGATCGCTTCTCGCTGTTTCTGAAAGACAGCGGGCCAGGGAGCAGCGGAAACCATAAAAACCTGCTCGACGCCTTCTTCTCAGTACTCGCGCCCGACGGCTCGCGCTATGCCTATGGCGAAGGAACCAAGCAGCAGCTCAGCGTGCGCATGAAATCGCTGAGCTGGTGGTCGTTTTGGTCCTCAGCGCTGTGCGAGAACTGCGGAATGCCCCGCCAGTTCTCGCCAGACGGAAAGAAACTGCTCCTCTGGGCCGACTCGCCGCCGATCCAGCACATCGACCTGCTCGACCTTGCCACGCGCAAGATCAGCCGGATCGTGTGGGCAAGGGAAGATCTAAAAGGCCCGCAACTTTCACCCGACGGTCGCTGGATCAGCTTTGTCGCCAGGGTCGAAACGCGCCAATGGCAGGCCTTCGTGGCGCCGGTGTCGCCGGAGAAGCTGCTCGGCTCCTCCGATTGGGTACCCGTTACGCCGGTTTCAGATTCGTTCTTCTTCGCGTTCTGGTCGGCCCATAGCGACCTGATCTACACGCTGTCATCGCACGGCCGCGGCGGAAATCTGCGGTTCCTCGACGCCCGGAGGCTCGATACCGAGACTAAGCATCCCCTCGGAGCGGCAATGCCAGTTTACGAGTTCGATGAAACACTCGTGCCGGGGATGGACCCGGTATGGAACAACGTTTCTGTCGACGGCAGCAGAATCATATTGGAACTCGGCGGCGTGAGCACCGACATCTGGATCAAGTGATGCCCGCCCGAAACTCCGCGGCATGACCGGTCGCCCAGTCGCGGAACGTTCGCGCCGGCGCTCCGGTGATCTCGGCGACCGTGGATGTCACGAGCGCAGGTCGGCCGATTGCCGCAGCCCAGGCGTCGAGCAGCATATTCACGACGAACGCAGGCATAAGAGCGAGTAACTCGCGCCGCGCCTCGTCTGGCGAGATCTCTTCCATGCGCAGCGAGCGGCCGATCACACCACCGATCGTCGATATCTGCTCGAGCTGGCTCAGCGATTGAGGCCCGGTCAGAACATATTCCGCTCCGGCGTGGCCGTCCTCACACAAGGCGCGAACCGCGACCGCGGCGATGTCACGCTCGTCAATCGGGGCCGTAGGAGCGGCGGCATGGGGCCAGCGCACGACATCGCCGGCGCGGATCTGCGGCGCCCACCAGCGCAGGGCATTCGCGGCGAACATTCCGGGCCGCAGGAACGTCCACTGGCGTCCTGAGATTCCGATCAGCCGCTCGATTTCCGCGTGCAACGCCGCGACCGGATTGGGCTGCCCGCCTTGGAAGAAGGGGTGTGCCGTTTTGTGTGGAGAGGAGAGAAATACGATGCGCGGCGTGCGCTTCACGATCCGCTCCAAAGCGGGAGCGACGGTGGCCGTCGGCGCAGTCCACACCAGAAACACCGCATCGATGCCATCCAGGCATCCAGCAAGGGTCTCGGGAAGAGTGAGATCTCCTCGCACCACCTCAACCTGTGGCGGCAAACGAGCCGCGACCGGGTTGCGGGCGAACGCGCGGACTCGCACGCCCGTGGCCGGCAATTGCGAGAGAACTTCGCGGCCGACGTTGCCGGTAGCTCCAATGATGAGGATACGATTCATTGTCACAACTCTGGAAAGGCATCGCAGTAGCTCTGCGCCTGCGCCCGCACCGTCTCGATCTGCACCAGCGGCCCCACGCCCACCCCCGGACAATAGCGCCGCAGCCCCTTCCACGCCGAGCGGGTGGCGACGTTCTCCGGCCAGTAAGGAAACACGCGGCATTGCAGCGGCTTCACTTCGTGAATGCTGCAGCCGCCTTCCACCAGGAAGTGGCACCCGTGCGCACTCGGGACGGTCAGCCGCGCGCCCAGCTTGCTGCGATAAACATAACGCTTCTCGAAGGCCCCGCGCTCCAGGCCCAGGTGTGCCGCGATCCGCCCGATGTCTTCCTCGGTCACAAACACGTGCCCGCTCCGCGTGCAGCAGTTGATGCACCCGCGCTGGCACTCGAAGCGGAAATTGAACAGGCCGACCTTGACCGGCTCCGTCATTTCGAAGCGTGCTCGCTCACCGCGCGCAACCGCACCTCGATCCGCGCGCCTTCGCCGATGAGCTTGCGGCCCCGCAGCCATTTCTCGAAATGCTCCTGCACCTGCTCCGGCTCGACGGCCAGGCTGGTTTCCATCCGCCCTTCGCCGGTGACCAGCACCTCGTCGAACGCGGAAAGCCCGATGAAATTACGCATGAAAAAATCGTCCAGCCAGTCTTTCGGCACGGGACGGCGCGCTTCGCCCTCGGCCAGTTCCAGGCGCAGCTTACGCGCGAACAAGACGTTTCTCCATGCGCCAGCCATCCTCGCCGCTCGCGTAGTAACGCGGCAGGCGCTTGACAAAAGTATAGCCCAGCGATTCGTAAAGAGCCTGCGCCGCCCGGTTCGAGACGGCTGTCTCCAGGACGGCGACCCGCACGCCGGCGGCCGCCAGGCGCTCCTCCGAGCGCCGCATCAGCTCGCGGCCCACGCCCCGCCGCCGGTAGCGTGGCAGCACGTCGAGCGTTACGATCCAGGCCGCATCGCCAGTCCCGTCGCGTGCCCGGCCGGCCGCCCGCCGCTGGGCCGCCACGAACGCCACCACTTCGCCGCGGCTGTTTTCCGCCACGATCACCACCGCTCGCCGATGGCGCAGAATGGCCCGCATCTCGCCGGCGGAGTACGCCACGCGCGGCTCGAAGCAGCAACGGTCGATTTCGCACAGCCGCTCGAAGTCGGCGGGCCGGTAATCACGGAAGGTCATGCCGGGTTTTCGGGGCGCTCAAAAAATCCTTGACTTTGGATAACAATTATCATCTAATAAAAGTTCCTGTCCGTAAGCCTGTGTCGCCAAGAACCATCCAGCGCCGGATGCAGCAGTTCGGCGAGCGCTGCTCCGCGCTCGGCCTGGCGGCCACCCACCAGCGCCAGGTTATCTACCGCGTGCTGGCGGAAAGCGAGGAGCACCCGCACCCGGAGACCATCTACGCGCGGGTGAAGCGCGAGATCCCGGCCATTTCGCTGGCCACGGTCTACAAGAATATCAAGACCTTCGTGGGGATGGGCCTGCTCCAGGAAGTCGGCTCCGAGGCCGGCGCTTACCGCCTGGACGCCAATCTCGACCGCCATCACCACCTGGTTTGCGTCAAGTGCAAGGCGGTGGTCGATTTCTACGACCCCAGGCTGGACCGGATTCGGGCGACCGAGGCGAATCCCAGGAACTTCCACGTCCTGCGTTACCAGGTGGAAGCGCTGGGGATCTGCCCGGCCTGCCGGTTGCAATCCAATCGAACGAAACGAAAAAGGAGAGGACACAATGGGAAAAGTAGCCAGACAAGTGGTTGAACAAGCCGGCGTGAACGTGGACGTCCTGATCGACAAGCTGCTCCGGGCGGCGGGCGCCGAGTTCACTACATTTTACTACTACACAATCCTTCGCGTCAACGCCATCGGCTTCGACGGCGAAGGCCTCAAGGAAATCATCGAGGACGCGCGGATCGAGGACCGCAACCACTTCGAGGCGCTGACGCCCCGCATCTACGAGCTGGGCGGCGCGCTGCCCCGCGACATTCGCGGCCTTGCCGACATCGCCGGCTGCCCCGACGCGTACCTGCCGGCCAATCCGCGCGATATGAAGGCCATGCTGAACGTGCTGGTGGAAGCCGAACGCTGCGCCATCCGCACCTACACCGAAATCTGCAACCTGACCCAGGGCAAGGACCACCGCACCTACGAGATCGCCCTCGCCATCCTGCACGAAGAGGTGGAGCACGAGGCGTGGTTCTCGGAATATCTGGGCGAGGGCCCCTCGGGCCACTTCCGCCGCGGCGCCCCCGGAGCCTCGCCCTACGTGCGCCGGTTCATGACCGCGGACATAGGGTGAGCAACGGAGCATTCAGCTAACAGCCGTCAGCTTTCAGCA